>DATJZY010000186.1 GCA_035577985.1 Candidatus Eisenbacteria bacterium | reverse complement strand
CGCGCTCCTCTTCGGAGCGATCGCGCGCGGCACCACGACGATCACCGGCTTCCAGGGCGGGCGCGACAACCGCGCGACGCTCGCCGCCTGCCGCGCGCTCGGCGTCGCGATCGCGGAGCGCGGCGAGACGTTGACGATCTCCGGATCGGGGTTCGGCGGATTGCGCGCCGCCGCCGGCGACATCGATTGCGAGAACTCGGGCACCACCATGCGGCTCCTGACCGGCGTGCTGGCGGGACGTCCGTTCACGAGCCGCCTGACCGGCGACGCCTCGCTGCTGCGCCGGCCGATGCGGCGCGTGATCGAGCCGCTCTCGCGCATGGGTGCCGTGATCACGAGCGAGCCGGGCGACGGCCGCGCGCCGCTCCGCATCGAAGGTCGCGCGCTGCACGCCGCCGACCACACGCTCGCGGTCGCGAGCGCGCAGGTGAAGTCGGCGATCCTGCTGGCAGGCCTGCGCGCGCGCGGGCGGACCATGGTCACCGAGCCGCTCCCGACCCGCGACCACACCGAGCGCATGCTTCGCCACATGGGCGTAGAGGTCGCGAGTGAGGGACGGCAGGTGAGCGTCGGCGGCGGGGCGCCGCTTCGGCCGCTCACGATCGCCGTGCCGGGAGATCCCTCGTCGGCAGCGTTCTTCCTCGTGGCCGCGTTGCTGACGCCGGGTTCGGAGCTGCGGGTTCGGCACGTCGGGACGAATCCGCTCCGCATCGGTGCCGTCGAGATCCTGCGCCGGATGGGCGCCCGGATCGATCTCGACCGCGCGGGCCAAGAGGCCGGCGAGCCACACGCCGATCTCGTCGTGCGCGCCGCCGAGCTACACGGCACGACGATCGCGGCGCACGAGGTGCCGGGCGCGATCGACGAGCTCCCGATCCTGGCGGTCGCGGGTGCTTTCGCCGACGGGGAGACACGGGTCGAGGGTGCCGCCGAGCTGCGCGTGAAGGAGAGCGACCGCATCGGTGCACTCGAGCAGCTCCGGAGCCTCGGCATATCGATCGAAACGAGACCGGACGGATTCACGGTGCAAGGTGATCCACGGCGCACGCTCGGCGGCGGATCGATCGTGACCCACGGTGATCACCGCATCGCGATGGCCTTCGCGATCGCGGGCCTGCGCAGCCGCGACGGTATCGTGATCGACGACCCCGACTGCGCCGGCGTTTCGTTCCCCGGCTTCTTCGACCAGCTCACCGCCCTCGGCGGCGTCGTGGAGGGCGCGTGAGCGCCCGACGCCCAGCGGAGGAGGGCCGCGCAGCGGCTCGACGCACGGGGGCAGTCGTGCGGATGTGCGAAGCGCACGCGCTGTCACCGGAGGGCGCGTGAGCGCCCGACGCGCATCGGAGCACGGCGCCGCAGGCGCCGGGCGCACGGGCGCAGTTGGCGGGTGCCGGCCGGCACCCGGGGTGGATCGGGAGGGCGCGTGAGCGCCCGCCGTACGGGGGCCATCGTGGTCGCGATCGACGGGCCGGCGGGGGCCGGCAAGTCGACGGCCAGCCGCGCCCTCGCCGACCGCCTCGGGTTCCGTCACATCGACACGGGGGCGATGTATCGGGTCGTGGGGGTGCTGGCGCGCGACCGGGGCGTGGCTCCCGACGACGACGAGGCGCTGCGGCGGCTCGTGGACGGGATCGCCTTCGACGAGGTTGGCGAGCGCATCGTCGTGGGCGGGCAGGACCTGAGTAGGGCCATTCGCGAGGGGGACGCAGGCGAGTGGGCCTCCAAGGTCTCGACCCGCCCGGTGGTGCGCGAGCGCCTGGTGGCGCTACAGCGTCGCGTGGGGCTCGCCGGCGATTGCGTCATGGAAGGGCGCGACATCGGCACGGTCGTGTTTCCCGACGCCCCGGTCAAGGTGTTTCTCAGCGCGGCGCCACGCGAGCGGGCGCGCCGCCGTGCCGTCGATCTTCGCACGCAGGGAGAGCACGTCGACGAAGAGGCGCTGGCCGAGGCCATCACGGAGCGCGATCGACGTGACAGTGAGCGTGCGACGTCTCCGCTGCGTCCCGCCGCGGACGCCGTCATCCTCGATACGACCACGATGACCCTCGATGCGGTGGTGGGCCGCCTCGAGGCGATGGTGCGACCCCTCGTGGCGACCCGGGACGGCTCCGAGCGCTAAGCCGCGGGAACGACGAGCGTTCGCCCTTGAATCCCCGGAACGACGGGGCTATGAGGTCTCGGTTGCGCCCGCGCCCTGCAGATCATTTCCGCGCACAGGGGGTACCCGTTTGATGCCCGAATGGACCGACAAGCCCGGCCACCCGGCCGGCGCCGAAGAGGATTTCGCCGCCCTCTTCGAGCAAAGCCTGAAGAGCCCGAAGCCGGGCGAAGTGGTGAGCGGCCGCATCGTGCGCCTCGGACGCGACACGGTGACCATCGACATTGGCTACAAGTGCGAGGGCGAAGTTCCGCTGCACGAATTCACGAGCCGCGAGAGCGGGCTCGCGGTTCATGAGGGCGACAACGTCGACGTCTACTTCGAAGGCACGGATTCCGACACCGGACAGATCCATCTCTCGCGCGCGAAGGCGCTGCAGTTCGTCGTCTGGCGCGACATCGAGCGCGCCTTCGAGTCCGAGGGTGCGGTCGAGGGCATGATCGTCGGGAAGGTGAAGGGCGGCCTCAAGGTCGACATCGGCGTGCCCGCCTTCCTCCCCGGCTCGCATGCGGACATCCGCCCGGCGCGCAACCTCGACCGCTACATCGGACAGCGCGGGCGCTTCGCGATCCTCAAGTTCAACCGCTCGCGCGGCAACGTCGTCGTGTCGCGGCGCTCGGTGCTCGAGCGCGAGCGGACGCAGCTGAAGGGCGAGACGCTGAAGGTGCTCGAAGAGGGCGTCATCCTCGAAGGCACGGTGAAGAACATCACCGACTACGGCGCCTTCGTCGACCTGGGCGGCATCGACGGGCTCCTGCACGTGACCGACATGTCGTGGGCGCGCGTCGGGCATCCGTCCGAGGTCGTGAACGTCGGCGACAAGGTGAAGGTCGTCGTGCTCAAGTACGACTCCGAACGCGAACGGGTCTCGCTCGGCATGAAGCAGATCATGCCCGACCCCTGGACGACCGTCGCCGATCGCTTCCCGATCAGCAGCCGCATCCACGGCAAGGTCGTCTCGCTCGCGGACTACGGCGCCTTCGTCGAGCTGGAGCCGGGCCTCGAGGGTCTGATCCACGTCTCCGAGATGTCGTGGACCAAGCGCGTGACGCACCCCTCGAAGGTGCTCGAGGTCGGCCAGGAGGTCGACGTCCAGGTGCTCGACGTCGACGCCGTGAACCGGCGCATCTCGCTCGGCCTGAAGCAGACCGAGCCGAATCCGTGGGAGATGGTCCGGATCAACCACCCGGTCGGCAGCCGCATCTCGGGCAAGGTGAAGAGCATCACCGACTTCGGTCTCTTCGTCGAGCTCACCGAGGGCATCGACGGTCTCGTGCACGTCTCCGACCTGCACTGGACGAAGAAGATCAAGCACCCCTCCGAGATCTTCAAGAAGGGTGACGACGTCGAAGCGGTCGTGCTCGGCATCGACGTCGACAACGAGCGCATCTCGCTCGGCATCAAGCAGCTCACGGAAGATCCGTGGGCGGCGGTGCCGAAGCGCTACCCGACCGGGACGCGCGTGCGGGGCACCGTCACCAGCGTCACCGACTTCGGCGTCTTCGCGCAGATCGAAGAGGGCGTCGAGGGGCTCATCCACGTCTCCCAGCTCTCGACCGAACGGGTCGATCGCCCCGCGTCGATCTACAAGGTGGGCGACGAGATCGAGGCCGAGGTCACGCAGGTCGACGCGCGCGAGAAGCGGATCGCCCTCTCGATCAAGGCGCTGCGGCGCAGCGAGGAGCGGGACGAGGTCGACGCCTACCTGCGGCGCGAGCGCGAGAGCGGCAAGTTCTCGTTGGCCGACGTGTTCGGCGACGAGCTCGAAGCGCGCGACAAGGGCAAGGCCTAAGCGCGGCGACCGGCGATGCCACAACGGCGGCCCTGGCTGCGACGGCTCGGCTTTCTCACGCTGATCGCCCTCGGCCTCGTCGGCGCGGCGGCGATCGTCGAGCGGTTCACGGGCGACGGTCTGACGCTCGGGCCGGTGGTCGCGGTCGTGGAGGTCCAGGGCGTCATCAGCGACGCCGAGCCCATCTGCGACACGCTGGCGTCACTCGCCAAGGACGCGCGCGTGGGCGCGGTCGTGGTGCGCATCGAGTCGCCCGGCGGCGGTGTGGCGCCCTCGCAGGAGATCTACGAGGAGATCGAGCGGCTGCGCGCGACCAAGCCCGTCATCGCGTCGCTCGGCAACGTCGCCGCCTCGGGTGGCTACTACGTGGCGGCGGCGACGAACACGATCGTCGCGGCCGCCGGCACGCTGACCGGATCGATCGGCGTCATCATGGAGTTCCGGCAGCTCGAACAGCTCGCTCAGAAGGTCGGCGTCGGCGAGGACATCGTGAAGAGCGGGCCGTACAAGGACATCGGGCACCCGCTGCGTCCCATGACGGAGGCGGAGCGAAAGCTGCTGCAAGGCATGGTGAACGACGTCTACGAGCAGTTCGTCGACGCGGTCGCGCGGGGACGTGGCATGGCCCCCGAGCGCGTGCGCGAGCTCGCCGACGGCCGGCTCTACTCCGGGCAGCAGGCAAAAGAGGCCGGGCTGGTCGACGAGCTCGGCGGCCTCAATACGGCGGTGCGACTCGCATGGACGCGCGCCGGTGGAACGGGCGAGCCGAGCGTGCGGCGCGTCAAGGGACCCTGGCGCCCCTGGTGGCTGGATCTCGTCGGATCGCTCGCGCGTCCCTCGCCGGCGGGGCTTGGCGGCGGACTTCTGTTCCTGTACGGGGGACCCACACCGCAATGACCAAGCGGGATCTCATCGAGGAGCTCCTGAAGCAGTTTCCGCGTTTCGCGCGTCGCGACGCCGAGGTCATGGTCAACGCGGTCTTCGACAGCATGACCGAAGCGCTGTGTCGGGGCGATCGCATCGAGATCCGCGGCTTCGGCAGCTTCGTCGTGAAGCGGCGTCAGGCGCGCGAGGGCCGCAATCCCAAGACCGGCGCGCTCGTCTCCGTGCAGGCGAAGAGCGTGCCGTTCTTCAAGGTGGGGAAGGAGCTGCGTCTGCGCGTTGACGGCAAGCCGTGGATGCCCGACGACGCCGCGGCGCTCTAGCGCGTGGATGTCCTCTGGGCCCCCTGGCGGATGGCCTACGTGACCGCCACGGCGCCGCCGAGCGGGTGCATCTTCTGCGTGGGTGAGGGCGGCGACCGCGAGCGGCTCGTGCTCGGCACCACGGCTGCGTCGATCGTCATGCTGAACCGATATCCGTACGCGAGCGGTCACCTGATGGTGGCGCCGCGACGGCACACCGCGTCGCTCCCGGACCTGCCGGCGGACGAGCACGCGGAGCTCGCAGACACGCTGCGGCGGAGCCTCGCCACGTTGTGCGAGGTGCTCGCGCCCCACGGCGTCAATCTCGGCATGAACCTCGGCACGTGTGCCGGCGCGGGCATCGCCGACCACCTCCATTGGCACATCGTCCCGCGCTGGACGGGCGACACGAACTTCATGACGTCGGTCGCCGAGGCGCGGGTCATGCCCCAGCACCTGCTGGAGACGTACGACCGCCTGCGGCCGCCGTTCGCGTGGCTGGACCGTGCAGGCTGACTGCGTATAATCCCGCGCGGCGAGGACGGCGTGGAGAGACGAGATCAACCACAAACGCTCGGCGCGCTCGTGGCGTCGGGCTATCGACCCCAATCGGTGCGAGCCGAGATGCGTCGCAATCTACTGCGGCGGCTCGCCACCAACGACGCGCTCATTCCGGGCATCATCGGCTACGACGACACGGTGATCCCGGAGATCGAGAACGCGATCCTCGCCGGGCACCACATCGTGTTCCTCGGCGAGCGTGGGCAGGGCAAGAGCCGGATCATCCGCGGCCTCATGGGGCTGCTCGATCCGCTCGTGCCGGCCATCGAAGGCTGCGCCATCAACGACGAGCCGACCGCGCCGGTGTGCAGCGTGTGCCGGCGCCGCCGCGCCGCCGAGGGCGACGCACTGCCGATCACGTGGATCACGCCCGACCAGCGCTACGGCGAGAAGCTCGCGACGCCCGACGTGTCGATGGCCGACCTCGTCGGTGAGGTCGACCCGATCAAGGTCGCCGAGGGGCGCTATCTCGCGGACGAGGACACGATCCACTTCGGGCTGATCCCGCGCACCAACCGCGGCATCTTCGCGGTGAACGAGCTGCCCGATCTGACCGAGAAGGTGCAGGTCGGTCTCTTCAACCTGATGGAAGAGAAGGACGTCCAGATCAAAGGCTACAAGATCCGCCTGCCGCTCGACATCGTGATCCTGGCGTCCGCGAACCCCGAGGACTACACGAGCCGCGGTCGCATCATCACGCCGCTGAAGGACCGCTTCGACGTCCAGATCCGCACGCACTATCCGCGCACGCTCGACGAGGAGATCGCCATCGTCGATCAGGAGGTGGCGGTGTTCGAGCGCGCCGATCTGCCCATCCGCGTGCCGGTCTTCATGAAGGAGATCGTGGCGCAGCTCACGATGGAGGCGCGTGCGTCGAGCGAGATCAATCAGGCCTCCGGCGTCAGCGTGCGGGTCACGATCAACAACTTCGAGACGCTCGTGTCGAACGCCGAGAAGCGGGCGGTGCGCCTCGGCGAGCCGGAGATCGTCCCGCGCCTCACCGACCTGCCGGCCATGACGGCGTCGACGGCGGGGAAGGTCGAGCTCGAGTACGGGGGCGAGGACAAGAGCGAAGGCGACCTCGTCGAGCGGCTCATCAACCGCGCCGTCTCGAAGATCTGGGAGAAGTACCTCGGGCTCGAGCACTGCGAGCGGATCGTGGCGCACTTCGAAGCGGGATGGGGCGTCGAGGTGTCGGACCGCATGCGCGCCGAGGAGTACCAGGAAGGGCTGAGGCAGATCCCGGGCCTGGGCGACGCGGTCGCGCGGCTCGTGGGTCCGGTCGAGAGCCCCGGGCTCCTCGCCGCGGCCACCGAGCTCGTTCTCGAAGGGCTGCACCTCCACCAGAAGCTCAACAAGGAGCGCGAGGGCGGCCGGACGACGTACCGGGCCTGAGCCGCCGCGGCGATGCTGCGGGTACGCTACACGGCCTGGGACGGAACGCAGCAGATCCGTCTCACGGCCGATCAGATCTTCGACAAGCTCGCGGACTACCTCTCGTACACCGACGACGTCGCGCACGCCCTCGACTGGCTCATGCATCAGGGCCTCGAGTGGGAGGGGATCCGCGTCCTCGGGCTCGACGATCTTCTCGAGGAGCTGCGCAACGCCATGCGCGAGCGCTTCCAGGACGTCCACCTGCGCGACGCGTTCGAGGAGCTGCGCCGGCGCCTGGAGGACGTGCTCGACCAGGAGCGGGAGACGCTGGACGAGCTCGACGATGCGGAGAAGGCGGCGGCCAAGCGCGCCCGGCTGGATCAGCTCGCCTCCCGTCTCTCGGAGAGCCTCGAGCAGCTCCGGGACTACGAGTTCGAGGACGAGCGTGCCCGGGGCATGTTCGAGGAATTGCTCGACGAGCTGGAGAACATCCGGCAGCTCGAGGAGTTCCAGCGCCGCTACGGCGATCTCCTGCGCGGGCAGCGCGGGCTGTCGTTCGACGAAGCGGTCGAGCTCATGCGCGAGATGGAGCGCTGGAAGGCGCTCGAGGACGCGCTCCTCTCCGGCAACCTCGACATGATCGATCCGGACGAGCTGCGCGCGCTGCTCGGCACCGAGGCCGCTCAGAGCCTGCAGTTGCTCCGCAACGTGGTCGCGATGCTCTCGCAGGCCGGCTACCTCGGACAACGCGAGGGGCGGACGCGGCTCACGCCGAAGGGCGTTCGCAAGCTCGGACAGCTCGCGCTCCGCGACATCTACCAGGGGCTCTTGAAGGATCGCAGCGGCGGCCACGAGAGCGATCACCGCGGTGCGACGCAGATCCGGCCCGAGGAGAGCCGCGCCTACCGGTTCGGCGACCCGTTCCAGCTCGAGCTCGTCGCCACCCTCAAGCACGCGCTCGTACGCGGTGGCACGCCGCTGCGCCTCGCGCCCGACGACTTCCAGGTCTTCGCGGCGGAGCGGACGACGACCAGCTCGACCGTGCTCCTGCTCGACATGAGCTGGTCGATGTCCTGGGAGGGACGCTTCGCGGCTGCGAAACGGGTGGCGCTCGCGCTCGAGAGCCTCATCCGCTCGAAGTTCCCGCGCGACTACTTCGCCATCGTCGGCTTCTTCACGCGGGCGGTCGAGCTGAAGCTGCGCGATCTCCCCGAGGCGAGCTGGAACATGGGCGACCCGTTCACGAACCTGCAGGACGGGTTGCGGCTCGCCTCCGAGCTGCTCGCGCGCCACCCGAGCCCGAACCAGCACATCATCGTCATCACCGACGGGCAGCCGACGGCCTACTTCCTGCGCGGGCGCCTGTACTGCGAATGGCCGCTCTCGTTCGGCGGCATCAGCATGCGGGCGGCGCAGGAGACCCTGAAGGAGGTCGAGCGCGTCACGCGACGCGGGATCGTGATCAACACCTTCATGCTCGACGACAGCCCGAGTCTCCGCGCCTTCGTCGAGCGCATGACGCGCATCAACAAGGGGCGCGCGCTCTACACCCGCCCCGATCGCCTCGGCGAATACCTGCTGGTCGACTACATCGCGAAGAAGAAGAAGCGCGTGTGAAGGGCGCGCTGCTCCAGCAGTACCTGCGCGTCAAGGCCGAGCACCGCGAAGCGATCCTCCTCTTCCGGCTGGGGGACTTCTACGAGATGTTCTTCGACGACGCCGCGACGGCGTCGCGCGTGTGCGATCTCACGCTGACCGCGCGCAACCGCGGCGAGCCCGACGAGGTCCCCCTGTGCGGGTTCCCCGCCCACGCGAGCCAACCCTACATCGCCCGCCTGCTCGCAGCCGGCCACGCCGTCGCCATCTGCGAGCAGGGCGAACAGCCGCGCGGGCGGGGCCTCATGGACCGGCAGGTGATCCGCGTGATCACGCCGGGGACGATCCTCGAGGAGGAGAGCCTCGACCCCTCCGCCCCGAGCCTGCTCGCCGCCGTCGCGTCGGACGGCCGCCGCTACGCCGTCGCGTCGATCGACTTCGCCACCGGAGCCTTTCGCGTGACCGAGGTGGACGACGCGCACGCGCTGCGCGAAGAGATCGGGCGGCTCGCGCCGCGGGAGCTGCTGCTGGACGGCGACCTCGATCCGGCGTTCGCCGACGCGCTGCAGACGTCCGGGGCGTGGGCGACGGCCGCGTTGCCAGCCGGGGCACCGGACGCGGAGCTGCCACCGCTCTCGGGGCGCGCCGCCGGCGGAGCGCTGGCGTACGTCGAGCGGGTCTACCGCCGGCGGCCGGCGCACCTGCGGCGGCCGGAGCCGTATGCGCTCGCCGGGCATCTCGCCCTCGATGCGGCGACGCGGCGGAACCTCGAGCTGCTCGAGACGCTGCGCGGCGAGCGGCGGGGCTCGCTCATCTGGGTGCTCGATCGGAGCGAGACGCCGATGGGCGCGCGGCGCCTACGCGCCTGGCTCGTCTATCCGCTCCTCGACCCGGCCGAGATCGGTCGGCGACTCGACGCCGTCGAACGCCTGGTCGAGGCGTCCGACGTGCGGACGCGACTGCGCGAAGCCCTCCACGGCGTCGGCGACCTCGAGCGCCTCGTCGGTCGCGTCGGCGCGCGCACCGCGAGCCCACGCGATCTGGGTGCGCTCGCGGCGACGCTCGATCGGGTCGCACGGGCGCGCGAGATCCTGGCGGAGGAGGGCGGGGCGCTGCTCGCGCGGTCAAGCGCGTCGCTCGACGCGCTGCCCGAGACGGCGGCGGAGATCCGCGCGACCCTCGTCGACGCGCCCCCGCCGCACACGCGCATTCCCGGCTACATCCGGGGTGGGCGGCACGCGGAGGTCGACGCGTTGCGCGAGATTGCGATCGGCGGCAAGAGCTGGCTCGCGCGCTTCGAGACCGACGAGCGCCGGCGCACCGGCATCCCCTCGCTCAAGGTCCGCTACAACAAGGTCTTCGGCTACTACGTGGAGGTGACGAAGGCGAACCTCGGCGCGGTACCGAACGACTACGAGCGCAAGCAGACGCTGGTCGGCGCGGAACGCTTCATCACCCCGGCTTTGAAGGACTACGAGGTGAAGGTGCTGGGCGCCGAGGAGCGGCTGCGCGCCCTGGAGCAACACCTCTTCGACGGCCTGCTGGACGGAGTGGCAGCGCACCATCCGACGCTCGTGCGGACGGCGGATGCGCTCGCGACCCTCGACGCGCTCGCGGCGCTCGCCGAGGTGGCGCATCGTGAGGGATGGGTGCGACCGCGCATCGTCGCCACGCCGACGATCCGGATCACCGCCGGCCGCCATCCCGTCATCGAGGCGGTGAGCACGACCCCCTTCGTCCCGAACGACGTCGTCCTCGACGCCGACGCCGAGCAGATCCTCCTCATCACCGGGCCCAACATGGGCGGCAAGTCGACGTACCTCCGCCAGGTCGCGCTCGCCGTCATCCTGGCGCAGACGGGCAGCTTCGTCCCCGCCGTCGAGGCCGAGATCGGTCTCGCGGATCGGGTGTTCACGCGCGTCGGCGCGAGCGACAATCTGGTCGGCGGCGAGTCGACGTTCATGGTCGAGATGCGGGAGACGGCGCACATCCTCGCGAACCTCTCGCCGCGGAGCCTCGTCGTCCTCGACGAGATCGGCCGGGGGACGAGCACGTTCGACGGGATCTCGATCGCGTGGGCGGTGGCCGAGCACCTCCACGAAGCGCCCGAGCGGCCGCGGACCCTGTTCGCGACGCACTACCACGAGCTGACGGAGCTCGCCGCTGAGCTGAGCCGCGTGCGGAACCTCTCCGTCGCGGTCGCGGAGTGGAAGGGCGACATCGTGTTCGTGCGGCGGATCGTCCCCGGCCCGTCGTCGCGGAGCTACGGCGTCGAGGTCGCGAAGCTCGCGGGCGTTCCGGCGCCGGTCGTGGCGCGCGCGCGCGAGCTCCTGGCGCGCCTGGAGGTCGGGCATCACGCGGGCGGGTCGCCACGAGCACCCGGTACGACGGCGACCCAGCTGAGCCTCTTCACCGCCGGCGACGAGGCGCTGCGGCGTGAGCTCGCCACGCTGGCTCCGGAGCGGATGACGCCGATGGAAGCCATCGCCGTGCTGGCCGGGCTCGTCGAGCGGGCGCGTTCCTAGTCGGATCCAGCCGAGGCGGTCTCTCGGTCCGGTCGCTCCTTGATTACCCCGCCGGCCCTCCCGTATCCTGCGTGCCGTGGGGTTGCGGGGAGGGTGGGCGGCCGTGGTTGCCGGGCTGTGCGTAGCGCTGTCCGCCTACGCCGAGGCGCCGCGCGAGCTGCGACGCATCGACCTCAAGCCGGCGCCCGACGGTACCGTCGTCGTGATCGAGCTGTCGCGGCCCTCCATTCCGCGCTTCGGCGTCGTACGGGACGAGCAAGGGCGGCTGCAGCGGATCCACGTCGACCTTCCGGCCGGCACGACGCTGGCTCCGGGCGTGACGCGCCAGGGCGCGAGCGACCCGCCGGTGGCTCGGGTTCGCGTCGGCCTCGTCGACGAGCGGCCGCGCGTCGTGATCGAGGTCGACGGCGCGCGCGACTACCGCATCGAGCGGGATGCGGAGCCGGGCACGATCGCGTTGTCGGTCATCGGCGCGCGTGCATCGCCGGCCGGCGCGAGCGCGGCGCCGCCTGCCGAACCGGGTCGCGCCGTGAAGATCCCACCACCGCAACGTGCCGAGGCGCCACGACCTCGATCCGCGAAGCGGTCGCCCCCTCTGAAGATCGTCCTCGATCCCGGTCACGGCGGCGACGATCCCGGGGCCGAGGGCTTCGCCGTCGAGAAGGAGGCGACGCTCGACATCGCACGGCGCCTGGCGACGCTCCTGCGCGCGCGGCTGCGCGCCGAGATCGTGCTGACGCGTGACGATGATGCGACCCTGCCACTGAAGGACCGCACGGCGCTCGCCAACGCCGAGGACGCAGACCTCTTCGTTTCGATCCACGCCAACGCGAATCCCACCGGAACGCTACGCGGGGTCGAGACCTACTATCTCGACAACTCGACGGATCGCGGGACGTTGCGCCTGGCGGAAATGGAGAACGGCCTCGACCTCCTCAAGCCGAAGGCCGGCAGCTCCGACCTGCGCTACATCCTGTCGGACCTCGTCCAGGTGGGAAAGCTCGGCGAATCCGCCCGTCTCGCGCGCAGCATCCAGCGCGGCGTCGTCGCCGAGCTCCGGCGCAACTACACCGGCGTCGTCGACCTCGGCGTGAAGCGGGGGCCGTTCTACGTGCTCGTGGGCGCGTACATGCCGTGCGTGCTGGTGGAGACGGCGTTCGTGAGCCATCCCGTCGAAGGCCGCCGCCTCGCGCGCGAGGACTACCGCCAGGAGATCGCCGTCGGGCTCTACACGGGTATCGCCCGCTACCTCGACGAGGGGTCGCGCCGGCGCACGCTCTGATGCTGGAGGCAGGGCGGCCCGCGCGCTATGGTCGTGGGACGCGACGACGCGCCGAGCCATGATTCTCGCTGCCACGCCGGCGTTCACGCCGCTCTCGGTCACCAGGACCCTGCCGCGCGTCGAGGGCGACGTCGACGCCGGGCCGCAGCTCGCCCGCTCGTTCATCGAGCACGCCCGCAGCGAGATCCGGGCCCGCCACGATGCCGGCGCGAGCGGCCTCGAGGTCGTCGCGGCCTACACGGACGCCATCGATCACCTGGTCCGGTTCCTGTACGGCAACGCGACCCTGCACTACCAGGCGCGCCACCCCCTCATCACGCAGCGCTGCGCGATCCTCGCCCAGGGCGGCTACGGGCGCGGCGAGCTGAATCCGTACTCCGACATCGACCTGCTCGTGCTCTACCCCTGGAAGGTGACGCCGTACGTCGAGACGGTCGCCGACGCCATTCTCTATCCGCTGTGGGACGGCGGCCTCCAGGTCGGGCACGCGCTGCGCAACGTGCGCGAGTGCGCCAGCTGGGCGGCGCGCGACATGAAGGCCAAGACGGCCATCCTCGACGCGCGCTACCTGTGCGGCGACGAGTCGGTGTTCGCCGAGTTCGACGCCGAGATGCGCGAGCACGTGTGGTCCGCGAACCAGGCGGGTTTCGTGCGGGAGAAGCTCGCCGAGAGCACCGAGCGTCACGAGAAGGCCGGCGACACGATCTACCTGCTACAGCCGCAGCTGAAGGACGGGAAGGGCGGGCTGCGCGATCTCCACACGGCGCTCTGGATGGCGAAGGTGCGCTTCCGGGTGCGGACGTTCCGCGAGCTGATCGCCTGCAACGTGTTGTCGGAGCGCGAGGTGCAGGAGCTCGAGGGCGCGCTCGACTTCCTGTGGCGCGTGCGCAACGGCATGCACCTCGCCACCGGCGCGCATCAGGATCTCCTCACCTTCGACCTGCAGGAGCAGCTGGCGAGCAGCTTCGGCTTCGGGGAGGGTCCGGACGGCCGCGAGGCCTTCATGCGCGCGTACTACACGCACGCCACGACCGCGAACCGGGTGAGCGAGGCGGTGATCGGCCGCTGCGTGCAGTCGGCCGAACCCTATCGGGGTCGGCTCTCGGTCCGCACGATCCGCGAGGGGATGCGCATCGTACGCGGCACGCTCGCGGTCGCCGGCCGCCAGGTCTTCGCGGACGACCCGGTGACCCTGGTCGAGGTCTTCCTCGAGGCGCAACGGCATCACGTGGAGCTGGCGGAAGGGACGCAGGAGCTGGTGCGCGACAATGCGGCGCGCCTGGAGCCGGTGCGGGCCGATCCCCGCGCGGCGCGGGCCTTCCGATCGATCATGCGCGCCAAGCACGGCGTCGCGACGACGCTGTCGGCGATGCACCATCTCGGGATCCTGAAGGTGATGGTCCCGGAGTTCGCGCACCTCGAATGCCTGATCAGCCACGATCCCTTCCACATCTACACCGTGGACCACCACACCCTGGTCGGCGTGCGCGAGATCGAGCGGCTGCGCGACGGCGAGTTCGTCGATTCGCTCCCTCACCTGACCGAAGTCGTGCGCGAGCTGCCGCAGCCCGAGATCCTCACCATGGGGATGCTCTTCCACGACATCGGCAAGGGGTGGGCCGACAATCATCCGGCGCGCGGCGCGCGGATGATGCAGCCGCTCGGCGTGCGCCTCGGCTTGCACGAGGACGAGACCGCCGCCACCGAGTTCCTCGTGCGCGAGCACCTGACGATGTCGCACCTGGCCCAGCACCGCGACGTCGACGACGATCGGCTCGTGGTCGACTTCTGCCGGACCTGCGGGAGCGTCGAGAATCTGCAGCGGCTGTACGTGCTCACCTACGCCGACATGCGGTCGGTCGCGCCCGGGGTGTGGAACAACTGGCGCGGAACGCTTGTGACGGAGCTGTACGTCCGTGCGCGCGAGGTCTTCGAGCTGGGCGAGTTCGTTCCCGAGGACCGCAGCGCGCGGGCCGGTCGCATCCGCGCGCGCGTGCGGAGCGCCGCACCCGCGACCGCCGCCGGCGCCGTCGAGCATCTGACCGACACCATGCCCGACGGCTACTTCCTCTCCACACCCGAGGACGTGGTGATCGAGCACGCCGAGCTGCTGCGCCGGCTCGAGGAGCGCGAAGCCGAGGGCGAGAGCCCGGTCGTCGTCATGCACCGGGCGGACTTCCCCGAGCGCGACTTCACGGAGCTCGCGATCTGCACGCGCGATCGGCCGGGGCTGTTCGCGATGATCACCGGCGTGCTCGCGGCCGAGGGCCTGAACATCCTGGCCGCGCGCATCGCGACGAGCCGCGACGGCGTGGCGCTCGACGCTTTTCGCACGACGCGCCCGAGCGACGACCCGGACCTCGACCAGGAGCGCTGGGAGCGGGTCGGCGAGACGCTCCGCGACGTGCTGCGGGGCGACGTCGACGTCGAGCAGCTCGTGCAGCGCTCGGCGCGCCCGTGGCTCCTGCGCAAGCGCGGGCGTCCGATCGCGAGCACCGTCGAGATCGACAACTCGGTGTCCGACGCCTTCACGGTCCTCGACGTCACGACGGCCGACCGCGTGGGGCTGCTCTTCACCATCACGAACCGCCTCTACCACCTGTGGGTGCAGATCCACCTGGCCAAGGTGACGACGATGGTCACGCAGGCCCTCGATGCGTTCTACGTGACCGATGCGGAGGGGCGGAAGATCGAGGACCCCGTGCGCCTCGAGCGGATTCGGATGGAGCTGCTCGAAGCCCTCGACGGCGCTGCCGAGGCGGCGCGGCCGGCGGCCGCCGGAGGCTGAGCGGTGGCGCGGCGGGGGAGCGATCTCGACGGCGCGATCGATGCCTACCTCGATCACCTCGCGACCGAGCGCGGGCTCGCACGGCGCTCGATCGAAGCGTACGGCCGGGACCTGACGGCATTCGCCCGGACCGCGGCCGCCCGCTCCGGACGGCGGCCGGGCGGTGTCGATGCGGCGCTCGTCCGGGCGCACTTGGCGAGCCTCTCGGCACGAGGGCTCAGCCCGCGCAGCCAGGCCCGCGCACTCGCGGCCATCCGCGGGCTCGTGCGCTATCTCGCGCGCGAGGGCGAGGGCGACGCGGGGGCGATCCGCGACCTCAGCGTACGCCGGCCGCCGTCTCGACTCCCGGGAGCGCTCGGAGCGGCCGACGTCACCCGGCTGGTCGAGGAGACGCCCGTCGGGGGCCGCCGCCCGCTTCGGGATCGGGCGATGCTGGAGCTCATGTACGCGACGGGCCTGCGCGTGAGCGAGATCGCACAGCTGACGGGAGCGCAGCTCCGGCTGGAGGAGGGGTTCGTCAGCGTCGTGGGAAAGGGTGGCAAGGAGCGGGTCGTCCCCCTCGGGCGGCGGGCCCGGGAGGCGCTCGCGGTCTACCTGGCCGAGGAGCGCCCGCGTCTCACGGGCCGGCGCCCGAGCGCGCACGTGTTCGTGCGGCCGGGGGGCAAGCCCCTCAGCCGCCAGTCGATCTGGAAGCTGGTGCGCCGCCGAGCCCGGTCGGCGGGTGTCGTCGCGCGGGTGTCGCCGCACACCCTGCGCCACACGTTCGCCACGCATCTCCTGGGGGGCGGCGCCGACCTCCGCGTCGTGCAGGCGCTGCTCGGCCACGTCGACATCGGGACGACCCAGATCTATACCCACGTGGCCCCCGAGCGCCTGCGCAGCGTGCACCGGCGGCATCACCCGCGCGCCTGAAAACCCCCGAATTTCCGAAGGCCTTTGTTGCGCCGCCGGGGGTGGGCCGGTACACTCCGCCCGTTCGAATGGATCCGTCGTCATCGGCCCGACGTCCGGGCGTGCTCGTGGCGGCGGTCGTTGACGGCGAGGTGGGGTGCGGGGTGGCAGGCGCGACGGCAGCGGACGGGCGGCGGGACCTCCCATGACGGCCCAGACGATCGTCAGCGGCGCCCGTCCCACGGGACAGCTCCACCTCGGCAACTACCACGGTGCCATCAAGAACTGGGTGCGCCTCCAGCAGGAGCACCGTTGCCTGTTCTTCGTGGCCGACTGGCACGCCCTCACGACCGACTGGGCGGCGAGTGCCGACATCGCCCGCAACACGATCGAGATGGTCCTCGACTGGCTCGCGATCGGGATCGATCCCGACCGCTGTGTGATCTTCCAGCAGTCGGCCGTGAAGGCGCACGCCGAGCTGTACCTGCTGCTCGGGATGCTGGTGCCGGTGCCCTGGCTCGAGCGGAATCCGACCTACAAGGAGCAGCAGCAGCAGCTCGATGGACGCGACCTCTCGACCTTCGGCTTCCTCGGCTACCCGGTGCTGCAGGCCGCCGACGTCCTCATCTACAAGGCGACGGCCGTGCCGGTCGGGATCGACCAGGCACCGCACATCGAGCTCGCGCGTGAGATCGCACGGCGCTTCAACGGGACCTACCGGCAGATCTTTCCGGAGCCCCAGACGCTGCTCACCGAGACCCCGAAGATCGTCGGGACCGACGGGCGCAAGATGAGCAAGAGCTACGGCAACGCCGTCTTCCTCACCGAGGATCCCGCGGAGATCGACAAGAAGCTCTCGCGCATGGTGACCGACCCGCGCCGCGCACGCCGAACCGATCCCGGCGATCCGAACGACTGCCCGGCGTACCAGTCGCTGCATCGCACGTATTGCACCGACGAGGAGCTCCGCTGGGCGGCCGAAGGCTGCCGCACGGCCGGCATCGGCTGCCTCGAGTGCAAGAAGGTGATGATCAAGCACGTGATCGAGGAGCTGGCGCCGATCCGGGCGCGGCGGGCGAAGCTGAAGCCCGCAGACGCGGAGGCGGTGCTCGCCGCCGGCAACGAGAAGGCGCGGGCGATCGCCGAAACGACGATGGCCGAGGTCCGTACGGCGATGGGGCTCGGATGAGCGCGCCCTGCACCGTCAAGCTCGACCTGTTCGAGGGGCCACTCGATCTCCTCCTGCACCTCATCAAGAAGAACGAGGTGCAGATCGTCGACATCCCGATCGCGAGCATCACCGACCAGTACCTGGCGATGATCGAGGGGCTGCCCGAGCTGAACCTCGACAACGCGGGCGAGTACCTGGTGATGGCGGCGACGCTCATGGTGATCAAGAGCCGGATGCTGCTCCCGAGCGAGCCGGGCGAGGACGACGAGCTGGAGGAGGACCCGCGCAGCGAGCTCGTCCAGCAGCTCCTCGAATACCAGCGCTATCGAGAGAGCGCGGGCCATCTGGCGAGCCGTCCGCTCCTGCAGCGCGACGTATTCGCGACGCCCGGCGAGTCCGCGAGCGCGGTGGGTGGCGAGCCCGATGGGCCGCCCGTCCGCGACGCGACGCTCGGCGATCTGCTCGAAGCGCTGCGTGGCGTGCTCGAGCGCATCGCGAAGCCACGGCCCCACGAGATCCAGCGGCCGATGCGCTCGGTGGCGGAGTGCGTGCAGCTGATCCTCTCGCACTTCGCCCTGGCGGAGCGGGTCGAGTTCGGAGAGCTTTTCGAGCCCGAAACGACGCGCGCGGACGTGATCGTCACGTTCCTGGCGCTGCTCGAGCTCGTGCGGCTGCGGGTCGTCCGGGCCCAGCAGGAGGAGCGGTTCGGGTCGATCTCGCTGATACTCGGCGTGGCGACCATCGCGGAGGCGGTTGAACGAGCCCGCGACATCAGCCAGTTCGAATCGTGGCGGGGAGGAGAGGCGGCACATGAACTCACAGGCAGCTGAGATCTTGATCGAGAGCGACGACGTCGACGAGCAGGACGGAACCGAGGTCGTCGCGTCGGAGGACGAACCGGAGGTGCCCACCGAGCGGCGAGCGGCCGACGCCGCCGCGGACGTGGCGCGTCTCGTCCCGCTGCTGGAGGGCATCCTCTTCGCGGCGGGTGAGCCGGTATCCATCACGCGGCTGGTCGACGCCCTCGACGGGCCCGATCGGCGCGAGGTGGTCCGCGCGCTCGATCTGCTCGGGGAGCGCCTCGAAGAGGAAGGACGGGGGCTGCGGCTGGTCCGTGTCGCCGGCGGGTATCAGCTGCGGACGCTCGCCGAGCACGGGCCGTGGATCCGCCGTCTGCTCGGCGGCAAGCCACCGCGGCTCTCGCGCGCCATGCTGGAGACGCTCGCGATCATCGCCTACCGGCAGCCCTGCACGCGGCCCGAGATCGAGGCAATCCGCGGCGTCGACGTCGACGCGGTGCTGTCGACCCTGCTCGAACGCCGCATGATCCGGATCGTCGGGCGCAAGGACGCGCCGGGCCGGCCCATCCTCTACGCCACCACCAAGGAGTTCCTCGAGGTCTTCAGTCTCCCCGATCTCGACGCGCTGCCGCCGCTGAAGGACCTGGGCGAGCTCGCCGAAGCGTTCACCGGCGCCGCGGACGCCGGCGCGAACGGGAGCGGTGCGGGCGAGCCCGCGGCGGCCGAGGCCGATGGCGTCCCGGACGTCCCGACCGACCGGGAGGAGTGAGCAGGCAGGCGAGCGCCTGCAGAAGCTCCTCTCGCGCGCCGGCGTCGCGTCGCGGCGGCACGCCGAAGCGTTGATCCTGGGCGGCCGCGTCGCCGTGAATGGCCGCGTGGCGACCGAGCTGGGTACGCGCGCGGACCCGCGGATCGACGTGATCACCGTGGACGGCGAGCGCCTCGTCTTCGGTGGGCCACGCCGGACGATCGTCTTCCACAAGCCGCGTGGGATGGTCGCGACGATGTCCGACCCGGAGGGACGAGCGACGGTGCGCGACGTCGTCGCGGGGCTCGGCGAACGTCTCTACCCGATCGGACGGCTCGATCTGCAGACGAGCGGCCTGCTGCTGCTCACCAACGACGGCGCGCTCGCCGCGAGTCTTCTCGCGGGCGAGCGCGGGCTCGAGCGCGTGTATCACGTGAAGGTGGACGGGCGTCCGTCCGCCGAGGGGCTGGCGCGCCTGCGCCGCGGCGTGCGCCTCGGGGACGGCCCGCCGGTCGTGGCCACGGTGCGTGTCCTTCGCGAGCGGCCGACGAAGACGTGGCTCGAGATCGGCGTGCGGCGCGGCCAGTGGCACGTCGTGCGGCGGCTCTGCGAGACGATCGGGCATCCGGTCGACAAGCTCGCGCGTGTGGCCTTCGGGCCGGTGCGACTCGGCGACCTTCCGCCGGGCGCGTGCCGGAACCTGACGAGGCACGAAATGGTCGCGCTGCGGGAAGCGGCTGGCCTCAGCGCGCCGGCGGGCGGCGGCGGGTCAGCCCCGGGAGCTGCACCCCGAGCGCGAGACAGGCGACCGCGAAGACCAGCGCCAGGAGCGGAACGGAGACGGCGACCTCGACCGCGTAACGCCCGATAGGCGCTATGGGCAGGTGGGACTGCAGGAGGGCGGCGAGCCCGACGCCGGCGGCGGCCATCACGGCGGCCGCCAGGACGATCCGCAGCAGCGTGCGCGACATGCCTCCGCCGAGCGGGCCGATGCGGCGTCGCAGGAAGACGTAGAGCAGGCCGCAGTTCCCCAGGGCGACCGCGGACGTCGACAGCGCGAGACCCACGTGGCCGAGGCCGAACCCGCGCACGAGCGTCCAGTTGAGGACGAGGTTCACCGCGATCGAGATCAGCGCGACGCGCATGGGCGTCCGCGCGTCGTCGAGGGCGTAGAACGCCGGCGCCAGCACCTTGATGCCTGCGTAGCCCGCGAGGCCGACGGCGTACCCGGCCAGCGCCTGCGCCGCCGCCGCGGTGTCGGCGGGGCCGAAGCGGCCGTGCTGGTAGAGGAGGCCGATCACCGGAACGCCGAGCTGGGCGAGCCCCACGGCCGCAGGGACGCACAGGAGGGCGATCAGCTCGAGCGACTGGCGGAGCGTGTCCTTGAGCGCGCGGGTCTCGCCTTGCGCCACCTGGCGCGAGAGCGCCGGCAGCGCCACCGTTCCGATGGCGACGCCGAAGAGACCGATCGGCAGCTGCATCAGCCGGAAGGCCACGTTCAGCCACGAGACCGGGCCGTCACCGAGGTACGAGGCGAAGTTGCTGTTGACGAAGACGTTCACCTGCACGGCCGCGGCGCCGATCGTCGCCGGGGCCATGAGCCGCAGCACCTGCCGGACGCCGGGGTCGGAGACGGAGAGCAGGGGGCGATAGCGAAAGCCCACGGTCCGCAGTGAGGGCAGCTGCACCAGGAGCTGACAGAGCCCGCCGATCAGCGTGCCGATGGCCATGCCGGTGATGGCGCGCTCGGCCAGCGCGCTGCGGGTCTCCGGGGCGAGGCCCTGAAGCGACGTGGAAAGGCCGCGCATGTACTCGGGCGCCAGCCACCACGCGCAGGCGAGGCCGCCCACGACGGAGCCGAGGTTGAAGAACGTCGACGCGGCGGCGGGGACGCCGAAGCGGTTGCGCGTGTTGAGGATGCCCATCGCGACGGCTGCGAGCGCGACCAGCAGCAGGAAGGGGAACATGATGCGGGCGAGGTGGATCGTGAGGGCGGTCTTCCCGGGGATGGCCTCGAACCCCGGTGCGATCGCGTGCGTGATGGCCGGCGCGACCGCGATGCCGGCGACGCAGAGGACGCCCACGATGAGCCCGAGCGCGTTCACGACGAGGTTCGCCAGGCGCCACGCGGCGGCCTCTCCGCGCAGCGTCAGCTCCTGCGTGAAGGTGGTCACGAACGCGGCGCTGAGGGCCCCCTCGGCGAAGAGATCGCGGAGGAGATTCGGGATGCGGAACGCCGTGACGAAGGCGTCGAGCTCGCGGCCCGCACCGAAGCAGATGGCGAAGACCTGCTCGCGGACGAGCCCGAGCACGCGGCTCGAGAGGACGGCGGCCGAGACGATGCCGGCGCGGCGCGCAAGCTGCTGTCGACCCCCTGCCGCCGCTCCGCTCATCCCCGAGATCGCTCGATATGCCAGAGCCGAGCGTGCCTGCAAGGACGGCGGCGCCCGGGGCGCGCTCGCCTCAGGACGACGTCGCCTGAGCGGCGAGCGGTGGCGCGGCGCCGAGCGGCAGGACGACGCGGACCGTGGTTCCCCGGCCCGGCGCGCTCTCGACGTCGATCCGCCCGCCGTGGTCGACGACGACGTTGTAGCTGATCGCGAGCCCGAGCCCGGTGCCGGCCCCGACGTCCTTGGTCGTGAAGAACGGCTCGAAGATCCGCTGCCGCACCTCGTCGGACATGCCGGCACCGTCGTCTCGGATGGTGATCGTGGCGGCGTCGCCGTCCACGGCGGTCGAGACCCAGATGTTGCCCGAGCCCGCGATGGCGTCGCAGGCGTTGGCGAGCAGGTTCACGAGCACCTGGTTCAGCTGCCCGGGATCGCCCTCGATGAGTGGCAGCGGAGCGAGATCGCGGTGCACGGTGATGCGGTCCCGCCAGCGCGGCGAGAGCAGGCGGAGGCTCACCTCGATGGCGTCGACCAGGTCGACGGGCTTTCGCGTCGCCTCGCCGACGCGTGAGAAGGTGCGGAGGTCCTTCACGATCGCCGCCGTGCGCTCGGCTCCGCGCGCCATGACGGCGGTGATCTCCTCGGCGTCGGCCAGGAGCTTGCGCACCTCGTCGGGAGCGAGGGTCGCCGCCTGCGCGATCCGCCGTCGCAGCGGGGCCACGCTGCTCGCGATGAAGCTCACGGGATTGTTGATCTCGTGCGCCACGCCGGCGACCAGGCGGCCGAGCGAGGCCATCTTCTCGGACTGGACGAGCTGCACCTGCGCCGTCTGCAGCTCCCCGTAGGCACGATTGAGCTCGGCGTTCGCCTCCTCGAGCTGTGCCGTGCGCTCGCGGACGCGATCCTCGAGGCGGGCGTTCAGGTCGGCCAGCGCCTGGTAGCTCCGCGCGTTTTCGAGCGCGATCACGGCCTGATGCGCCACCGCACGCAGGAAGTCCGCGTCGCCGGCGGTGTAGAAGAGACCCGAGCGCTTCGGGGCCAGCGTCAGCGCGCCCACGAGCGTGCCGTCGTGGTCGAGCGGGACCGCGATCTCGGCGCCGTTCGCGCCGAGGGCGTCGCGGATGGCGGCATAGGTCGCCTCGTCGGGATAGGACTCGGGCGAGTCGAAGGCGGTCACGATGCGCCGGGTCGCAAGATGCTGCGCCAGCGTCGCACCCAGCCGGACCTGCTCACCCACCGCCGCCAGCACGCCGTCGGGCCCGGCGGTGAAGAGACGCGTCGCCGCATTGGGGATGGCGCGCTGCACGTGATCGCAGACCACGTCGGCAATGCGCCGGTAGTCGTGTGCCGTGCCGAGATCGCTGCCGAGCCGGGCCAGGACCTCGGTTGAGTCGTAGCGCGTGCGGAAGAAGAGGCGGTCGACGACCGCCTGGATGCGGGTCCGCGCCGGATTGAAGACGAGCAGCACCGCCAGCGTGAAGAGGAGCGGAAAGAGCGGCGAGTTCGTCACCACGTTGGCGCTGAGGATCGAGTTGAACAGGACGACCGCACCGACGTACGCGGCGCCGACGGCGCCCGTCATGAGCAGGTAGAAGGCGCCGCGCTTCAGCATCGCGTCGATCTCGAGCACGTCGTGCTTCACGATCGCGTAGGCCAGCGACAACGCGAAGAGCACGGGCGTGAAGACGGCGACGTTCATCGACATCTGGCCCCAGACGATGGACGAGACGACGAGTGCCCCACCCGGGATCGCGAGGCCAAGCAGCGTACCGACGGTGAGAATGCGGACGCGCTGCCGGGCGAGTTGCGACGAGGCCCCGCGATACTCGGAGATCAGGCGCCATCCGAAGAAGAGGCCCGCCGACCCGAGGAAGAGCATGTTGAGGACCAGAACCGTCGAGAAGGCGGTCGGCTGGTGGAAGAAGAGCTGATACGCGACAGCCAGGAACAACGACCCCACGTATCCGAGGAAGCGCCACCTGGCCCATGGATGATCCTGCGGGAAGAGCATGAACAGCTGGAGTGCCGCCGCCGGTGTGACGGCCTCGATGACCGTATGGATCCGCATGAAGGTCCACGGGCCGTAGATGTCCATCGCCGTCAGGAAGAACGCGGAATACGCGGCCCCGAACGCGAGGAACGCCCGCGACAGCCGCGAGGACGGTCGGAGCACCCAGGCGACGAGCCCGCACAGCAGATAGACGACGGCGTCGAGCAGGTAGGCTCCGAACAGGAGAAGCCAATCACGCACGGTGAAACGCTGCGTCGCGATGACGACCTCGCGCTCGACTCCGTTGCGCGACACCAGGTATCGGACCCCATGGCCCACGGGAGGAACGCGTGCGCGATCGTAGACGTCCCGTGCGGACGTGACCCGCACACCGTCCACCGCGAGGACCTCGCTTTGATAGAGCCCGGGAATCGTCGATGCGGACCAGTGGCGAAGGCCGATCGACGGCACCACGCGGTTCGCGAGGAGAAAGAACCCAGGAAAGGGTTGGTCGATCCACGCGAGGCTCGTCGTCGTGGTCCGGATCGCGACGGCGAGGCCGATCAGGCCGATCGCCAGCGCCGTCAGTCGAACGGCGACGGATGCACGAGGGCCGCTCGGGAAGGTCTCCATGCCAGGCCGCCGCCGGCGATATTACTCACCGGCGAGGTGGCCTGCCAACGCGGAGACCCGCGAGGGTTAGAGCTCGCGGCGGGCCGGGATCGCTGGGCTGGCGTGCCGGGCAACCACGCACAAGGCGAGTCCCCACAGTGCAACCACGACGCATACGAAGGCGAACAGGTCGCCGACACGCACGTACCAGGTGAGGGTGTCGAGACCGGTCACCGGCGCCGTCAGGACGCCGGCCTGCCCTGGGGGCAGAACACCGACGACCCGGCCGAAGGGGTCGATCACCGCGGAAGCGCCGGTGATGGCGGCCCGCACGAGATAGCGTCGTGTCTCGATTGCGCGGAAGGTCGCCATCGCGAGGTGCTGCAGCCCCGCTCCCTCGGACAGCCCGTCGAGCCAGCTGTCGTTCGCGACGTTCACCAGCAACTCGGCGCCGTTCCGGACGCTGTCGTTGATCAGATCCGGGTGAAGGATCTCGTGGCAGACCGAGACGCCGAGACGCACGAAGCTCTGCAGTACGCCCGGTCCCGTTCCGCTCGCGAACGCATCCGGATCGCGGTTCGGGTCGCCATCCGCACGGGGCGTGAACGGCTTCTCCTCGGCGAACAGGACGAGTCGGCGCTTGTCGTAGTGCCCACCGTTGCGTCCGCTCGCGGTGATGAGTCGCACGCTGTTGTAGCTGCGGCCGTCCTCGTAGCGCGGCGCGCCGAGCAGCAGATCCGCGTGATGGCGGCGGGCCGACTCGGCAAGACGTGACGCCAGGAACGGATCGGCCTCGAGATATCTGGGGACGGCATTCTCGGGCCATACGATCAGGGCTGGACGCGTGGCCGGCGAGATGTCGTCGGTCCGGCGGAGGTGGGCGCCGACTTGGGCCCCGGTGTACGAGGGAGTCCAACGCGCCGCCGGCGTCACGTTCGTCTGGACGATGGCGACCTGCTGGGTTCGTCCGGTGGCGGAATCGCTCGCGGGCGTGCCGGCGGCGCTCAAGGCCCTGAGTCCGGTCAGCCAGCAGACGCCGATGACTGCCGCGGGCGCGATCAGCACGCGCAGGGCCCTGCCGAGCGAGTCACGCACCAGCAGCCGATGGATGGTCTCGGCGAGCGCCGTGCTACCGAGCGCGAGCAGGAAGGACACGCCGTAGACCCCAGTCAGGGCGGCCACCTGTGCGAGGGCGAGTTCCCGGTGCTGGGTGTATCCGAGAAGACCCCAGGGTTGGCCGATCAGCCGGCCACGCAGCAGCTCGGAAGCGACCCAGAGCGCCGGGACGACGACGAGCGAGACCACGAAGCCCAACCGGTTGAGCACGGCGCCGGCTGCGGCTGCGAACAAGCCGAACGGCACGCCGACGACGACCAGGAACCACAAGGCAGCCGCGGTCGCCCCCAGCGGCATCACCAAGTGGAAGTACCGGACGGCCGTGTCGGCCAGACTCCACAGGGTCGCCCAACCGTACGCGTAGCCGAAGAGACAGCCGTACGAGAATGCCGACACCGCCGCCTGCCCGCGGACCGCGAGCAGGACCGGAACGAGCGCGAGCCACGCGAAGGCGCCGCAATCGACCGGCGGCACCGCCAGCGCGTAGAGCAGGCCACCCAGGAGGACGCCCAGAACGCGCATGCAGGCGCTCGGTCGGCGTGCCTTAGAGGTCGCTGGACGGCTCCGGGGTGGAGCTGATGACGAGGTCGAAGGCGGGTGATGCCCCGGGCGACAGCGGCTGACCGTTGTCGAGCGTCGCCGCGATCGCGACGACGAAGTGGAAGTTGTCGACGTGCGGCGTGCCGTCGGCGTGCCACTCGCCGTCCGCGGTCCGGCGCGCATCGCGTTTACGGTGCTCTTCCTTGTACGTGCGGAACTCGTGGCGCCAGTAGGAGAGCGTGTCGCTCAGCCCGGGCGATCCGGCGGTGATGCGGAACAGGCCGGGCGAGTTGGGATCGAGCCAGCCACCAAAGAAGCCCTGGGCGTTGTAGATGACGACGCTGTCCGGCTGGAAGCGGAGGCCCGCGCCCACTCCGGTGCCGGTGTACTTCGTGGCATCGCTCACGTCCGTCGCGTCGAAGGCGATGAACATCGTGCCGTCGGCGGCAACGCCGGTCTGATAGTTCTTGCGCGTGATCGTCTCGTCGAAGTCGTGCAGCGCGATGGGACGCCCGATGACCGCGAACTGATCGTCGGAGAGCGTGTAGAGCAGGGTGTTGCTGGCATCGTACACGCTGATCTGGCTCGGCCCGTACGAGACGTCGGGCACGGCCACGCGGAGCTGGTTGCGCAGCTGTCGGTCGGCGAAGTCGCGCTTCACGACACCGCGTCCGCGACTCCAATCGCTCGAGCCATCCCGCGCCGTGAAGCGAACGATGTACTTCTGGCCCTCGACGATGCGATCGTCGAACAACGTGATGGTCTGATCGGGGTATGCGACGAACGGTCGGACGTTGGCACGCGGCGGGGGCGGCTTGTCGCAGCCGCACATCGCGAACGCCTTCGACGCCCCGACGATCAGCAGCGCGGCGGCCGCCAGGATGACTCGCTTCCGATCTCCAGCAACTCGCATGTCTCGTCCCCTTGCGCCGGAGAGTCGCGCGGGCCGTCGAGACCGCTGGGGCCTCGCTTGCGAGGCGCCATGCGTCTTGTTGCCAGACGTCTCCCCGAGTGTGTTGGTCGACAAAGGGGAGTGCACATTTCGCGCCGAGGGCGAGATGCGAAAATGTGCAGGAAACGTGCAGATCCGTCCGTCACTCCGACGTTCGTCCGCCACGCCGCGGCACAGCGTGGCACAGTGCGTGTGTCAGGAGTGACACCCGACCTTGACAACCCGCAACCCGACCGATACCAGAGGCGTCCGCTTATCGCGGGGTGGAGCAGTCTGGCAGCTCGCGAGGCTCATAACCTCGAGGTCGGTGGTTCAAATCCACCCCCCGCAACCTGACGCGCGGGCCCGAGTGTTGTCGCACTCGGGCCCGCCGTGCGCTCGGAGGGGGCATTGGCAGGTGCGCGGCGCGTGCACTACGATCGCGCCATGAGCGTGCGTGCCGCCTTCGTCATTGGCTTCCTGCTGGTCGTCGCCGCGTTCCTCCACGGAGGGATCTACTCGGCGGGCCACGACTTCGTGATGAATCGCTTCACGGGCGCGTACGAGTTCGTGCCTGCCGACGACTACGACGAGCGCGACGAGGCGCGCCACGTCGGTACCGACGCCGCGCGTGCCTTGACCTCCATGAGGGCCGCCGCTAGGGTCCAAGGTCTTCAGTGCCGGAGGTGATTCCATGGCAGGTGGACGGGCATTCAAGAGCAACGTCCGTGAGCGGCGCGAGGCCGAGCGGCGCATGAAGGCGTTGGAGAAGCGGCAGAAGAAGGACGAGAAGCGCCAGGCCGAGCGCGCCGCCGCGACCGCCGTCCCACCCGGCACGCCGGGAACACCGACGCCCGGCAGCTCGCGCTGAACCGTTCACCTCGCGACATAGGGCGGCGTACCCAAGTGGCTAAGGGAGAGGTCTGCAAAACCTCCATTCACCGGTTCGAATCCGGTCGCCGCCTCTCGACCCTCCACCGCCAGACTCGCACCGCCCGCCGCTAGTCGCCGCGGCGCGCGCGCCCGCCGAGCCCCCTCAGAGGGCGTCGATCTTCGCGGCCAGGATGAAGTCGTTCTCCGACAGCCCGCCGACGGCGTGCGTCCAGATGACGACGTCCACCTGACGATAATGCACCGTGAAGTCGGGGTGGTGTCCCTCGGCTTCGGCGACGTCGGCCATGCGGTTCACGAATCGCATGGCCTCGACGAAGTCCTTGAAGACGAAGCGCCGGTGGAGCCTGTCGTCGCGCGCCTCCCACTCGGGAACCTCCGGCAGGAGGAGTGCAACGGCGGCGGCGTCGAGCTTCGGGACGCCACCCTCGCACGGAAGGCAACGCTTTGCCCGCAGGTCCATGGGCGCAGCCTAGAAGATGCGCGCTCAGCGATCCAGACGTGGACGGTTGCGCGACAGGTCGGCCCCGCCGTCCACCAGGATCAGCTGCCCCGTCACGTCGCGCGCGAGATCGGACGCCAGGTAGACGGCGGTCCGCCCCATGTCGTCAGGCTCGGTCATCCGGCCGAGCGGAATCGAGGCGCGGAGCGCCTCGAGGTACTCGGCGCCGAGTCCCACGCGCACCTGCTCGGTGAGCGTCGTACCCGGCGCCATCGCGTTCACGCGGATCCCGTGCGGTCCCAGCTCGAGCGCGAGCGTGCGCGTCAGGTGGTTGATCGCGGCCTTGGCCGCGCCGTAGACGGCGAGACCCGGTGACGGCCGCCCGCTCTCGCCCGAGCTGACGTTGATGATGACGCCGCCGCTGCCCTGGCGCACCATCGCCGTGGCCTCGGCGTGACAGGAGAGGGCCGTCGCGACGAGGTTCTGGTCGACGACGCCGCGGATCGCCGCGACGTCCGTCTCGAGGAAGGGACGCGCGTGATGGCCGCCCAGCATCCCCACGTTGTTGACGGCGACGTCGAGGCCGCCGAGGGCGCGGAGCGTCTCCTCGACCATCGCCGCCACGTCGCTCTCGCGGCGCACGTCGGCGACCGCGACGGTGCTGCTGCGGCCTGCGCGGAGCACGAGCTCGACCGTCTCCGCGGCACGTCCACGATCGAGGTCGTTCACGGCGACGTCGCAGCCGGCGCGCGCGAGCCAGATCGCGATGGCGCGCCCGATCCCCGCACCGGCTCCGGTGACGAGAGCGCGCCTTCCGTCGAGATCTAGGGGGATCATGCGGCTTCGGCGCTCAGCGCGCGCCGGGGCTGAGCGCCGCCAGCAGGCGTTCCAGGGCTTCCTCGGCGCGCGCGATGACCGCGTCGGGTCCGAGGCCTCCCATCGGGTGGGTCACCTCGGCGATACGCGTCGCGGGCAGACCGTAGGCGGTGGCGAGCTGCGTTGCCAGCCCGACGAACGGCGTCGTCGCGACCAGGATGGTCGGCCGCCCCATGTCCTCCAGCGCAACCTGGTCGTGGACACTCCACGACGTGCACGACCCTCAATCGCCGCTCCCGGTGAGCACGACGTCGGCCTCGTCGCGCAGGCGCTCGAGGACCTGCATCTCACCGCGCACGGCGGCGTTCGCCTTCTCGGTGACGAGGACGAGCCGCGCACCGGTGCGCTCGGCCAGGCGCTCGGCCATGGTCGTGAGGAGGAGCCGGGCGTTTGGCTTGCGGTTGTCCAGCACGCCGATCCGGACGCCTGCCAGCACGCTCGGCAGGGGGCTCAGGCGTCGCGGTCCCGGTCCGACAGGCCCTTCGGGCGAGACGACCGTCGGCATCAGCTCTCCAGCGGGAGCGTCACGCTCTTCGTCATGCCCCAGCTCGGCAGCACCGACGAATGCTTGCCCGCACCGCCGGTCACGAAGACGCGGTAGTTGTCGGGGTGCTCGGTCATCGGGAGGAGCGTCTCCCCGGGCATGTCCGCCTGCATCCACGGCGCCCAGCGCCGCTGGCGGAAGGCCGCGAGGAACGTGTCGCGCGACAGGCGCGACCGATCGTAGAGGAAGAGCTGCACGTCGCGCCGCGACCAGCCACCGGATGCGATGGTCACGGCATGCTCGGGGCAGAGCGCGACGAAGATCTCGCCCTGCGAGATGCACGCGTTGTTGGACCCGAGCGACGCGATGGTCGAGGCGGCCTTGAGCAGGATGCGCTCGGCGCGGTCGCTCTCCATGTCGTGGAAGTTGTGTGGGTTCTCGGCGCACGCGACGGTGACCGCCGAGGCGGCCTCGACGCCCGCCGCATGGTGATAGGCGGGCCAGGGAGACTCGGCGGCGTTCTCCGCGACGCAGTACGCGTACTTCGACGGTTGGCCCTGCGTCGACTGGTCGCCGCGTCCCGGATAGGCGCCGCCGATGTGCAGCAGGGCCAGGCGCACGGCTCGGCCGACGGTCGCGTTCGCACGCGTTCCCGGACCGAACGCTCCGCACCCGGCGTTGAAGGCGGCACGGGCGACGATCTCCCCGTGCACGATCACGAGGGGCGCGACGGGGTGCGTGGTCGACTGCACACCCTGGAGGTTCACCTCGGCGTGGCATAGCGCACGGATCGCGGTCACGAGGACGGGGAACACCTCGGGTCGCGCGCCGGCGAGGACCGCATTCACGGCGAGGGCACGGCGCGTCGCGAGGCCGAAGCGGGGCGGGAGCGTTCCGATCACCACGTCGGGGTCGCCGCCGGCCAGCATGGCGTCGACGCGCTGGACGGTGGGCGCCACGAGCGGGAGACCATCGCCCCAGCCCCGCTCCTCGAACAGCTGGAAGAGCGTCTCGGGACGCTCGTCGGCGAGATCGATCAGCTCGTCGGCGACCAGGAGCTCGTCAGAGGCAGCTTGCACGGCGACGGATGATGGCACGAGTGGATGCGCGGCCACAACGCGACGGCGCCCGGCCGGAGGGTCCGACCGGGCGCCATGACGGACGATCAGGTCGCGATCAGTTGCAGATCAGGGTGAGCTTCGTGACCGTGTCGAGCAGTGGCGACGCGGGATTGGCGACATCCGCCGCCGGGAACGCTCCAACCAGCGTGCGGCCCGTGTTGTTGCCGCCCCGTGCGTTGGCGCAGTTCGGTCCGACGGCGCCCGTGACCGGCCCCTCGGACACCACGTTGCCGTCGATGTTGTTGTAGTCATCGACCGACGCCGTGGCGGTCCCGGTCGTGACCGGGATGATGGAGGGCGGCGTGTCGTCCGAGTACGTATCGTCCGCCGTGCAGCGCACACCGTCACCCCCGGCCGCCGTCGAAATGCGGAGGCGCGTGGAGCTGAGGACGAACGTGTCGCCCTCGACCGACGGAGATGTCGTGAACGTGGCGCAGGCGCCGCCGGTCGGCGTCGGAGCAGTGGCGGGATCCGGCTGGCAGATCGCCCCCGGCGTCTCGCACTCGTCGTTCGCGCCCGACGGGTCGCCGGCGCCGATGAGTGAATCCTGACAGGTGGTGTAGTCGACCCGCGGCGCGGACGAGCCCATGCAGGAGAGAACCCCGAGTGATCGGAAGCTCACATTGCAGGCATAGATGGTCGGGAGAACCAGCGAGGGCTTGAACGAGACGCTCGCCGTACCGATGAGGCCGATCTCGTTCGTCAGGGTACCGGGCCATTCGCAGCCAGCGATGATCGTCGCTCCTGCGAGCGGGACCGGAACCGGAATGGCGTTGATCTTGGTCTCGGCACCCGAAGCCGCCGTCAGGCTGCAGACGGTGTTGACGCATGGAGGTGTCGAGAGCGCAGCGCAGAGGCTGCACCCGTTGTCGCCGAACGTCTGCATGATGTTCGGGAAGTCGGCGATCAGCAGTTGCTGAGTCTCGTAGGCGCCCTTCAGCGCAGAGAGGAGGATCAGTGCCTCCCACCGATCTCCGAACAACGCCGTGGACAAGTGTCCGAGATCAGTGAGGTTCTGGTCCGCGCAGGCCCCCGGCGGTACGGCTACCGGCGACATCTTGTGGAGGGCTGCCCGCGTCTTGGCCATGGCCGAGACCGGGTTCGTCGCGTCGATGACCTTGGCGAGGCCGGCCTGGCAGCCCGTCGCGGCGGTCGCGACGAGGGCAGGGGAGGTCGCCTTGCGGAAGCCGTCCTTGCACTTGGTGAGAGCCTTCAAGATCGATGCCTGGAGCTTCGTACCGTTCTTCTCGATCCCCTGGTGACACTTGAGGAGATCGGCGCGGGCCGGGGCCGCGGCCATGACCGCGGAGAGCCCCAGCGTCCCAACAACGAGCGCAACCTTGCGCATACGTTCCCCCTTCTGACGGCGCCCCGCGCCGCCGCACGTTGGTTTGTCTGAAGCGCGATTAGATTCCACGCATTTGCGGACTGTCAAGGAAAATGTGCGGCGAGAAGCCGCGACGACGCGTCGTGTCGGTCCGTTTCGCGAGCCGCGAAGGGCCATCGCTGGCGCCAGCGATGGGCTCTGGCCACCCGCGATGGTGCTCGACCCGAACGAAAGCCAGCGCACGACGGAGAGGACGGCGCGTTCGGGATCGCTGGATGCGCGACCACCGGCAGCGATGCGCACCCGCATGCCATGCGTGACACACTGAGGCCTCGAGCGTCGTCCGAAGGAGGACGAACGGCTCCACGGGGCGCAACGCCGCTCGTGTCGTGTCATCCGTTTCCAATCCGGCGATCGGCGCGCGCCCGTAGAGTTGTCCCGTGGGAAATCTGAGGCAAACGCGAGGGACGCTGCGGCGTCGGGTCGGTCAGACTTGGTCGACCGGCCGTGTGCGCCGAATCGCCACAAAAATGACGGAAAACCCCGCATTTGCGGGGTTGCACGCCGAGGCATGCTGCGAGTACTCTTCCGGCGGACCACTAGCAGATAGTCTCAAGGGAGCGCGGATGGTTTCGAGTCTCGTCGAGATGATGCGCCGCATTGCTGGCGGCGGTACCGGTGTGATGCCAGCGAAGCGGCGCGTCGCGAAGCACGTTAGCTATCGTACTGGGTTTCTCGCGGCCTTCTGTGCTATCGGAGCGCTCGTCGGACCGGCGCGGGCGCAGAGCGGCCTGCCTTCGCGTCCTTCGAACCCGACCTGCGTGGCGCCCGACCGCCCCCTCACGGGGACGGCAGCGGTCGTCACCTTCCCGGGCACGTTCTTCGCCGGGTCCCAGCCGACGGCCATGCAGCAGCTCCCGAACGACC
>DATJZY010000185.1 GCA_035577985.1 Candidatus Eisenbacteria bacterium | reverse complement strand
AGGCGCCTGCGAAGCGGCGCGACGAAATGCTGGGCCGTGACGAGACGTGTGACTTCTCGCGCGGCGGAGCCGAAGCCGAAGCCTCGCCCCCGACCTCGCACCACCGACGCCGCGCCCGCGCGATGACGAGGAGCTACGCCCCGACGCGACCGACCGCCAGCAGCGACATCCCCACCGGCGGACCGAAGCGGCGCTCCATCCTGAGCCACGGCACGAGCCAGTCGTTCACCTTGGCCTGGAAGCCCGGCACCGCGGCCCGCCGCAGCACGACCGCGTTGAGCCACCACCCCGGCACGCCCAGCATGTTGAAGTACGAGAGATGCTCGACCTCGAGCCCGGCCGCGCGCAGCTTCTCGTCGATCTCCTCGCGCGAGTAGCGACGGAAGTGGTGGATGTTCTTGTCGATCGATCCGTAGAGCGCCTTGATGGCCGGGATGATCAGCACGACGCGGCCGCCCGGCTCGAGCACGTCGCGCATGGCGACGAGCGCCCCGCGGTCGTCCTCGATGTGCTCGAGCACGTTCGAGCAGACGACGGTGTCGAAGGTCCGCTTGGGGATGCCGTTCGCGCCGAGCGTGGCCAGGTCCAGGTGCCGTACCTGCACGTTCGGCGCATGCGCGAACGTGCGCGTGAGGAGATCGACGTACTCCTGGTCGACGTCGGTCGCCGTGAGGTCGCCGCGCCCGGCGAGGTACTTCGTCATGAGCCCGGTGCCCGAGCCGATCTCGAGGATCCGCCGCCCGACGAACGGCTGCACGAGGTTCCACAGGAAGGCGTTGTAGCGGCGCAGCACCTCGACGCGGCGGAGCGTCGTGAAGCCGGCGTCCTCGCGGCCGATGTCGGCCACGAACTTGAAGCGCAGGATCGTCCAGACGGCCGAGAAGGCGTCCTTCCAGCCGATCTTCTTGCCCTCGGCGTAGGCGCGGCCGTGGTACGAGATGGGGATCTCGTAGACGCGACAGCGCAGGTGCGCGACCTTCGCGGTCAGCTCGGGCTCGAGGCCGAAACGGTTCGAGCGGATCGGAATCGTCTTCAGGATGTCGGACCGGAACGCCTTGTAGCAGGTCTCCATGTCCGTGAGGTTCAAGTTCGTGCACATGTTCGAGAGCAGCGTCAGCATCTTGTTCGCGACGGTGTGCCAGAAGAACAGCACACGGCGCGGCCCGCCCGCGAAGCGCGATCCGAAGACGACGTCCGCGTGGCCGTCGAGGATGGGTTGGATCAGGCGCGGATACTCGGCCGGGTCGTACTCGAGATCGGCGTCCTGGATGAGCGCGATCTCGCCCGCGATGTGCTGCGCCGCGGTGCGGATGGCGGCCCCCTTGCCCTGGTTCTCGGCGTGGAAGTCGAGCACGATCCGGTTCTGGGCGGTGTCCGGCGTCTCGCGACGGAACTCGGCGAGGATCTCGCGGGTCCCGTCCGACGAGTAGTCGTCGACCACGATGATGTCCTTCGGGATCGGGACGGCCATGACGCGCGCCAGGAGCGTGCGGACGGTCCCCGCCTCGTTGTAGACGGGAACCAGCACGGAGAGCCGGCGGAACTCGAACGCCATCTCCCGGGCATTGTCCCGCGCGCGGGCGGGATTGCAAGACGCCGAGAGTTTGCAAACCGCGGGGCGGGCACGTAGGCCTGAAGCGTCCATGAGCCGCCGGCAGGGCACCCGGTGAACCTCCCTCGGCACGGGCCCGAAAGGAGCCACTGAGTGCACATCGTCGCCCTCAACTGGCGGGATCTGGCGAACCCGCTCGGCGGCGGCGCCGAGGTTCACATGGAGGAGATCCTGCGGTACCTCGGTCACCAGGGGCACCGCTGCACTCTGGTGACGTCCCGCTTCCCCGGCGCGAAGGCGGCCGAGGACGCCGACGGCTACCACGTCGTGCGCGGCGGCTCCGAGCTGACGTTCAACCTCGCCGTGCCGTTCCTCTACCGCCGCGTGGCCGCCGCGCACCCGCCGGACATCGTCCTCGACGACATCAACAAGATCCCCTTCTACAGCCCGCTGTGGGCGCGGGCCCCGATCCTCGCGGTGATCCCGCACTTGATGGGGACGACCGTCTTCCAGGAGGTGAATCCGCTGGTCGCGACCGTCGTCTACGCCGCCGAGCAACCCGTGCGCTGGGTCTACCGCCACTGCGATTTCGAAGTGATCTCCGAATCGACGCGCGACGATCTCGTCGCGCGCGGCTACGCGGCCGATCGCATCTCGGTCGTGCACTGCGGCATCGATCGCGCCCGCTATCATCCCGATCCGGCGGTCGCGAAGACGGCGGCGCCGAGCCTCGTCTACGTGGGTCGCATCAAACGCTACAAGGCCGTCGACCACGCCATCCGCTCGCTGCCGCTCGTGCGCCGGCGGTTTCCCGACACGACGCTCACGATCGTCGGCGACGGCGACGGCATGCCGGCGCTGCGCGCGCTCACCGAATCGCTCGGCTTGACGCAGGCCGTCCGCTTCGCCGGCTTCCTGCCGCACGCCGAGAAGGTGCGGCTGCTCCAGTCCGCGCACGTGGTCGTGAACCCCTCCGTGAAGGAGGGATGGGGCCTCACGAACGTCGAGGCGAACGCGTGCGGAGCCGTCTGCGTCGCCGCCGACGCGCCCGGCATCCGCGACAGCGTGCGCGACGGCGAGACCGGACTCCTCTATCCCTGGGGCGACGTCGAAGCGCTCGCCGCACGCGTCGTGGACGTGTTGGCCCACCCCGAGCGTCGCGCGGCGATGGAGCGCGCCGCGCTCGCGTGGGCGGCGAGCCTCACCTGGGAGAGCTGCGGTGCCGCGACCCTGCGCCTCGTCGAGCGGATCGTCGGCGCGCACGGGAGGCGCGCGGCGTGATCGCGAGGCGCCCCGCGCGCGGTCCGCGACCGGTCGTCGCCCTCGTGTTCGCCTGCCTCGCGCTGCGCGCGGGCGCGGCCGAGGGCGCGACGCCGCGGCGCGTGCACCTGCTCGATCTCACGGGCGATCTCCCGCCGCGACTCGAGATCGGCGGCGTCCAGCAGCCGGTGCTGGCCTTCGACCCCGCCGGCCAGGCGACGATCGGGGGCACGGAGACGAAGGTCCCCCCGAGTCGCACGATCGAGGTGACCCTCGCCCTGCCCGCCGGCTGGTCTTCCGACCAGCTGATCGCGAGCGCGCTCGTCGTCGTCGACGGCGTACCGCGCTGGCAGCCGCCGACGCTCCAGCGCACGACGCCGCCGGTGGCGGTCTTCCAGTTCCGCGGCAAGGAGGTCGGACGCTCGGTCCGTCTCATCGTCGTCGGCTCGAGCCAGCCGAAGCCGGGACCGCGGCGCCGCACGCTCGGGCCGGTGACGGTCGCGCCCGGGTCGCACCTGCGGGTCGCGATCGGCGTGCCGGCGGGTGCGTGCAAGTTCGCGCCGCCCACCGTCGTTCGCGTCGACGCCATCCAAGGACGCCGCAGCCGCGCCGTCCTCCATCGCCGCCTCGACCAGATGAGCCCTTGCGACCAGTGGATCCCGTTCGACATCGCGCTCGCCGGCGTCGCCGGGCCCGACCTGCGGTTTCGATTCCGGATGCGCGCGCGGCGGAAGTACCACGCGGGACGCGTGCTGGCCGCCACGATCGGCGACCCGATCGTCGAGGCGCCGACGAGCGCGTCGCCGCCACCCAACGTCATCTTGATCTCGCTCGACACGCTCGGCGCGAAGCACCTGGGCGCGTACGGCTATCCGTTCCCGACCAGCCCGAACCTCGATGCCCTGGTACCCACGGGCACGCTCTTCGAGCACGTGGTCGCCGCCTACCCGTCGACCGCCGCCTCGCACATGACGCTCTTCACGGGCCGTCTGCCCGCGTCGCACGGCGTGCGCGGCTATCTCGACGTGCTCGCGCCCGTCGTCCCGACGCTGCCGCAGGCCCTCCGCGCCGCGGGCTACTTCAACGCCGCGTTCACCGAGGACGCCACGCTCGCCGTCTCCATGGGTTTCGGGCGCGGGTTCCACGAGTATCGCGAGAACCGCAGCGCGACCACCTGGGGCACGACCGGGCGCGTGCGCCAGACCCTCGGCGACGCGCGGCGATGGCTCGACACGGCGCCGGGCGATCCCTTCTTCCTGTTCATCCACACCTACCAGGTGCACACGCCCTACACGCCGCCGCCCAGCCACGCGCTGGCGGTGCGACCGGACGAGCCCTGCGACCCGAAGGCGCCGCCCGTCCGGCTCTACGACGGCGAAGTCCACTATCTCGACGAGCGCCTGGCGCGCTTCCTGCGCTACCTCAGCACGCGCCGCTTCCTCGAGCGGACGCTCGTCATCATCACGGCGGACCACGGTGAGTCATTCGGCGAGCACGGGCACCAGGCGCACGGGCACTGCCTGCACGAGGAAGCGATGCAGGTGCCCCTCCTGGTCCTGGGTCCGGGCATCACGCCCGGCCGCCGCGTCGCCGATCGGATCGGCCTCGTCGACCTCGCGCCGACGATCCTCGACCTCGCCGGGGTCCCGCCGCTTCCGGACGCGGACGGACGCTCGGTCGTGCCCGCGCTGCGCGGCGCGCCCCTCGAGGCGCGCCCACTCGTCGCCGAGCTCGAGGGACCGCTCGGGCCCATGGGCGGAACGCCGTCGCCCAACCAGCGGGCCGTGTGGGTCGGCGACCACAAGGTCATCCACGACCTCGAGAACGGCATGTGGTGGTTCACCGACCTCGCGCACGATCCCGACGAGACGGCCGTGACGTCGTTGCCGCCGATCGAGGTCCTGGCGACGATGAAGGAACGGCTCGAGTGGTACCACACGCTGACGCCGGTCGCCGGCCAGGGAATCGTCGGCGAGGGAACCATCACGCCGGCGGCGATCGAGAAGCTGCGGGCGCTCGGCTATGTGGAATAGGCTCGGCATCGCCGTCGCGGGTGTCGCGACCGTCGCCGGCATCGCCGGGGCCGCGCCGCCGCAGGTCGGCCGGCAGTACGTCCTCGATCTCGGCCGCGGGTCGACACCTCGGGTCGAGATCGGCGGCGTCGAGCGCCCGGTGGTCGCGTTCGGCCCGTCGGGAGGGACCCAGGTCGCTTCGGGCAGCGGCCCCGTGCCGGCCCGGGGGCTGCTCGACGCCCCCGCGATCCTGCCCGAGGGCTGGACCGTCGACGGCGTCGAGGCGAACGCCCTCATCCTGGTCGACGGGACGGCGCGCAACGCGCCGGCGATGCTGGTCGCCGGCTCTCCGCCGCACGCGGTGACGCGCTTCCTGCCGGCGGAGATCGGCAAGCCCGCCCAGTGGGCGATCTTCGTCGTCGCACGACCGCGGCACGGCGCCCAGCGACGAAGCTTCGGTCCGCTCGCCATCGGCGCCGGCGCCCGCTTGCAGGCGTCCGTGGGGATCCCGCCCGAAGCCTGCAAGGTCGCACCCCCTGCCATCGTTCGTGTGGACGTCGTCGATCATGGTCGAGGGCGGGCCGTCGCCCGCCGGCGCGTCGATGCGGCGACCGACTGCAATCGCTGGACGCCGATCGACGTCCCGCTCGCGTCGAGCGACGGCCGTCCCGTTCGCCTGCGCTTCCAGGTACGCGCCGCGGAGCGCGCCGATCGTGAGCGTACGCTCGCGGTCGCGATCGGCGATCCGATCGTCGCGTCCCCCCAGACGGGCTCGCCGCGCCCGAACGTGATCCTGATCTCGCTCGACACGCTTGGCGCGAAGCACTTGAGCGGGTACGGCTACCCCTACCCGACGAGCCCCCACCTGGACGCGTTCGCGCGCCGCGCGACCGTCTTCGAGCACGCCGTCGCGCACTACCCGACCACGGGGGCGTCGCACATGAGTCTGTTCACGAGTCGCGTCGTCGCGACGCACGGCGTCCGGGGCTATCTCGACGTCCTGCCGGCCAGCATCGACACCGTGCCGCAGGCATTCCGGCGCGCCGGGTACGTCACCGCCGCGTTCACCGAGGACGGCCTTGTGTCGCGGCGACTCGGCTTCGCGCGCGGCTTTCACTCCTTCCACGAGGACCCGAGTCCGGTCGAGGCGCGCCAGCGCGGTGCGGCGCGCGAGACGTTCGGCGCCGCGGCGCGCTGGATCGCACGCGAGTCGGACGGGCCGTTCTTCCTGTTCGTCCACACCTACGAGGTGCACGGCCCCTACCGCCCGTCGCCCGGTCACGTCGCGGCCATCCGGCCGCCGGAGCTGCCCGCGCCGGTGCCGGATCCGGCCCGTCTGTACGACGCGGAGATCCACGGTCTCGACGAGGTCGTCGCCCGCTTCCTGCGCGTCCTGCGGCTGGCGGGCATCGCCGGCGACACGATCGTGGTCATCACCGCCGATCACGGCGAGGCGTTCGGCGAGCATGGACATCGGGGCCACGGCCGCTGCCTGCACGAGGAGGTGATGCACGTGCCGCTGCTCGTCGCAGGGCCCGGCCTCCCCGCCGGCCAGCGTGTACCGACGCGGGTCGGCCTCGTCGACGTCGCACCGACGCTGCTCGACCTCGCGGGTCTGGCGCCGATGGCGTCGGCCGAGGGCCGCTCCCTCGCGCCCGCGCTGCATGGACAGGCACTCGCGCCGCGGCCGGTAGTCGCCGAGGTGCGCGGACCGCTCGGCCCGAACGGCCGCAAGCCGTGGCCCGACCAGCGCGCCGTCTGGGTGGGCGACGCCAAGGTGATCCACGACGAGACGACCGGCGAGTTCTGGTTCTACGACGTCGCGAGGGATCCCGACGAGAATCGCGCCGCCCTCCCGCCCCTCCCCACGTTCGGGGTGATGAAACGGTCGCTCGAGGCCTACGAGCGACTGCGGCCGCCCGCGGGCGGCGCCGCCCCGGGCGAGGCCCTCGCGACGCCCGACGTCATCGAGCGGATGCGCGCCCTCGGCTACGTCGAGTGAGGCGTCACGCGAGGTTCATGCGCTTGCGGGCGATGATGTTCAGCATGCGGAGGCCTGTTCGCATGCTGTGCCAGCGGCTCGCCGAGTGCTTCGATGCGCCGCCCAGCCGGCGGTAGTAGCTCACCGGGATCTCGATCACGCGCCCCTCGGCACGGATCATCTCGATCATCATCTCGGGCGAGAACGCGGCGTCGTCGCGCGTCAAATGCGGGCGGATGCGCTGCCAGGCGTCGCGCCAGATCGCACGATACGTGCACCCGACGTCGGTGAAGCGCGGCTCCCGCGTCCACCACAGGGCTTCCACGAGCTTGCCGACGACGACGTTCCCCCAGCGGAGCAAGCCGTCCATGTTCGCGCCCTGCTCGACCAGCTGCCGCGTCGTCCGCGTGCCGATCACCATGTCGGCGTCCTTCAGGAACTCGAGCAGCTTGCCGAGGTCCTTGGCGCGGAAGGTGGCATCCGCCTCGACCAGCACCAGGATCTCGCCCGTGGCCGCGTCGAGCCCCTGCTTCAAGGCGTCGCCGTAGCCCTTGAGCGGCCGCGAGTAGACGACGGCGCCGAGGTCGCGCGCGATCTGCGCGGTGCCGTCGGCCGACTGGTTGTCCATGACCACGATCTCGTCGGCGTGGTCCTTGAAGTCGCGCAGGACGAACCCGATGGCCGCCGCCTCGTTGTAGGCGGGGATCACGACGCTCACCTTGTTGCGGTCGAAGTGCAGCGTGCGGGCGAGGAAGTTGGCCGCGTTCAGGTCCGCGATCGTGTTCACGTTGAGGTAGTGGCCGCGCAGCACGAAGGCGCGCACGTCGCCGCCGCGCTTGGCGGCGTGGTCGATGACGTCGGTCAGCTCGAGCCGGCCGGTGCGCGCCGAGCGCGGCGTCTCGCGCGCGTCGCGATAGATCTCGGGCCCGAACAGGTACGTGCCGCAGCCGACGTACGGCGTCGGCGCGCTCTCGGGCTTCTCGACCAGGGCGCGGATCCGGTCGCCGTCGAGCTCGACGGTGTAGTTCTTGCGGATGAGATCCATGTCCTCGGTCGGATGGATGCCGCACACGGCGACGTATCCCGGCGGCACGCCGGCGAGCCCCGCGTGGTTCGTCTCCAGGTAGAGCTCGTCGCCCAGCAGGCACACGAACGGCTCCTGCACGTGCGGCTCGACGACCGTGAGTAGCGTGCCGAGCCCGCCGTCGACGTCGGGGTTGTCGAGATACCGGATGCGCATCCCGAGCCCGCCGCCGTCGCCGTAGGCGGCACGGATCTGGTCGGCGAGATAGCCGACGACGAGGAAGACGTCGCGGATCGCGAGCTGGTCGCGCAGGATCTCGAGGTTGCGCGTCAGCAGCGGACGCCCGGCGACCTCGAGCAGGACCTTGGGCACCTGGAGGCTGCGGGGATGGATGCGCCGACCTTTGCCGGCGGCGGCGACGACGCCGATTCGCGGAGCGGGCACGCGGCCTCGCAGATAGACGCCGGCCGCGTGGGTTGCAAACCCGCGCGGCTTTGCCGACCCCGCCTGCCTCCGACTACAGTGCGCGCGATGGCGGCGGCGGACGGCACGTGCGTGCTCTGTGGCGGCGCGCACGAGGCGGCGTTCGAGAAGCAGGGCTTCACCTTCGCGCGCTGCGTCGCCTGCGGCCTCGTCTCGCTCGATCCGCTGCCCACCGCGGCGGCGCTGGGCGCGCACCACGACGCGTCGTACCAGGACGGGCGCTACGCGGCCTTCGCCGCCGCCGACGACGTCCGCGCGACCATCGCGGACTACCGCCTCGCGCGCGTGCGATCCGTCCTTCCGCCGGGGCGGTGGCTCGACGTCGGCTGCTCGACGGGCGCGTTCCTCGCCGCGGCGGCGACGGCCGGCATGACGGTCGAGGGCATCGAGCTCTCCGCGTCGGCCGCGGCCGCGGCGCGCGCGCGCGGCTTCACGGTGCACGAGGGTCGCGTCGAGGACGTGCAGCCGTCGGGATCCTTCGCGGCCGTCACGGCCTTCGACGTCGTCGAGCACCTGCTCGATCCGGTCACGTTCGTCCGCCGCGTCGCCGGCTGGCTCGCCGGCGACGGCGCGCTCGCCGTGACCGTGCCCGACGCCGCGAGCCCGACGGCCCGGCTCCTCGGCCGCGCCTGGTTCTACTATGCGCCGCCCGACCACGTGCACTACTTCACGCCGGCGACGTTGCGCCGCCTGCTCGAATCCGCCGGCTTTCGCGACGTCCGCGTCGAACCGATCGGAAAGCCCATCACGCTCGCGTACGCGACCGCGCAGGTGGCCGCCTTCTATCCGGCGCTGGGACCGCTCGTGCGTCCGCTGGGTGCGCTCCTGCCGGCGGCGCTCGCACGCCGTCCCATTCCGCTTCCGCTCGGTGAGATCCTGGCGACCGGCCGGCGGCCCGCCCGGTGAGCATGCGGACCGCCCGCTTCGTCCTGCTCGCGCTCGGCCTCGCCATCCCGATCGCGCTGGTCGTGACGCACCCGCTCGCGGGCGCGCTCGGCACGCACGTCCTGGAGGACGGCTCGTACGACCCGTTCCAGTTCATCTGGAACATCTGGTGGGTGCGCGAGAGCCTGCTCGACCTGCACACGGACCCGTTCTTCACCCGCCTGCTCTTCTACCCGACGGGCGTGCCGCTAGTGTTCCACACCTTCTCGTTCCCGCTCGGCCTCGCGAGCGTTCCGCTGCAGGTGACGCTGCCGGGCGGCGTCGTGGCCGCGCACAACGTGCTCGTGCTGGCGGCGCCGGCGCTCGGCTTCGTCGCGACGGCTCTCCTCGCGCGCGAGGTGACGGACGATCCGGTCGCCGCGCTCGCCGCCGGCTTCGTCGGGGCCGTGAGCCCGATCGCCGTCTGGTTCCTGCCGGTCCTCTACCTCGACTGCACGTATCTGGTCGCCTTCACGCTGTGGGCGTGGTGGCGTCTGCAGCGCGCGCGCCGCATCGGCTGGATCGCGGCGGTCGTCGCCCTCGCGCTGACGCTGGTCTTCGCGTCGCAGGAGTACGCGATGATGGCGCTCGCCCTCCTCCTGCTCGACACGGTGCTGCGCGCGGTCGCCGCGAACGCGCTCGGCGTGCCGCGCCTGTGGTGGACCGGCAGCGCCGTCGTGTGGGGCGTCCTCCTGGTCGTGCTCGGCGCGCTCGCGCACGCGGCGCTCGGCGCGGCCGCGAACCCGCCGCCGCCGGCGCAGCTCCTGCTCGGCTCGGCCTTCGTGGCGGGGTTCGTCGTGCCGCCGTGGCTCGTGCCGCCGGCCACCTCGTTCTGGACGCTCCTCTACCTCGGCACCACGCCCCTCCTGCTCCTCCCGATCGCGCTCGCGCGCGGCGGCCGCCGGGCGTGGCTCTGGGCCGCGGCCCTCGCCGCCGCGCTCATGATGGCGCTCGGACCGTACCTCCATTGGCAGCACCCGCTGCCGACATTGAAGATCCCGCCCGGCGGCGTGCAGCCCTCGGGCCCGCGCGGGCCGTACGCCCTGGCGCTCGCTGTGGTCCCGCTCCTGCGCTGGTTCCGCGCTCCGTACCGGTGGGTCGCGGTCGCCCAGATCGCGCTCGCCGTGCTGGTCGCGCTCGCGACCGCCGCGCTGCGCGCGCGTGCCGGCGCGCGGCGCCGTGCCGTGACCGCGCTCGTCTGTGCAGCGCTCGTCCTGGGTGCGGCCGTCGACACGCGCGGGCTCCGCGCGCCGCTCGTCGCCGCCGACGTCCCGCCGGTCTACGACGCCATCCGCGACGGCGCCGGCCGCGGCGCCGTGCTCGAGCTGCCCGCGGGCTTCGTGAAGGATCAGTTCGCGCTCTACTCGAGCCTCTACATGTTCTATCAGACTCGCCACCGGCGGCCGCTGCTCGACGGCACCGTGTCGCGCACGCCGCCGGGTGCGCAGTTCACGTGGCAGCGGACGTTTCCGGACTTCGGCGCGCTCCCGTACGTCGAGTGGGTCGTCGTCCACCACGACCTCGCGGCGACCGCGTATCCGTCGAGCCGCGAGCAGATCGCGCAGGTCGAGGGCGTGCTCGCGACGCAGGGCGAAGTGGTCTCGAGGAACGAACGCACGACGCTGTATCATCTGCGTACCTTCCGTCCCGACGCCGTGCGATGAGCGTGCCTCGGGTTTGAGTCGCGCGTCGGCGCTGGTGTAGCTTTTCGCGTGTGAACCTGCGGGAGGTCGCTCCTCCGCCGCCGAGCCCGGTGCCCGCCGGCCTCCTCGACGAAGCGGAGACGGTGACGGGTGCGCTCGAGCAGCTGGTGCGGCGCTTTCCCGACTTCGCCTGCCTCACGTTCCTCGCGCGCGACCGGACCGAGGCGCGCATGACGCTCGGTCATCTCTGGATCCGCGCCCAGAGCGTGCACGCTGCCCTCGCGGCGGCCGGCATTCGCCGCGGCGACTTCGTGGTCCTCGTCCTGCCGACCGGCCCCGAGCTGCTCGCCGCTTACTTCGGGACCATGCTCGCGGGCGGCGTGCCGACGCTGCTCGCACCGCCGTCGAATCGCTTCGCCGCGGAGGACGTGTACCGCGACCGGCTCGGCTTCCTGCTGGGGCACAGCGGGGCGCGCGCGCTCGTGTGCGACGACGAGGTGGCCGCGCTGGTCGCCACCTCCGAGCATCTTGCGCGGGCAACCGTGCTCACCCCCGCGCGAATCCCGCGACCCGCGACGCTGCCCGATCCATCGCCGGCGAGGGCCGACGACATCGCCATGGCCCAGTACTCCTCCGGATCGACGGGTACGCCGAAGGGCGTGCTCCTCTCGCAGCGCGCCGTGCTGAACAACGTGCGCGCGACGCGCGACGGATTCCGCCTCGCGCCGAGCGACATCGCGGTCAACTGGCTTCCGCTCTACCACGACCTGGGGTTGATCGACGCCTTCCTGCTCCCGATCCTCGCCGGCGCGCCCGCGGTGCTCATCCCGACGATGGACTTCATGCGCGCGCCGTCGCTCTGGCTGTGGGCCCTGCACCACTACGGCGGCACCGTCGCGTTGGCGCCGAACTTCGCCTACGCGCTCTCGGCGCAACGCATCCCGGACGACGAGCTCACGGGTCTCGACCTCGGTGCGTGGCGCATCGCCTTCAACGGCTCCGAGCCCGTTCTCGCGCCGACGCTCGCGGCATTCGGCGCGCGCTTCGCACGCTACGGTCTTCGACCGACGGCGCTCGTCTCGGGCTGGGGCCTTGCCGAGAGCGTCTGCATCTCGACCGTGCATCCGCTCGGCGAGGCGGTCCGCGTCGAGACGATCGACCGCCAGGCGCTCGCGACCGATGGCCGGGCACGCGTAACGTCGGGTGATGGGCTCGCATCGGTCTCTGTCGGCACGGCGCTCCCCGGCGTCGAGATCGCGATCCGCGACGCGGCCCACGCGACGCTTCCGGAACGCCACGTGGGCACGATCTGGCTCCGCTCGACGTCGCTCTTCATCGGCTATCACCGTGCCCCCGGGGTCACCGCCAAGGCGCTGGTGGACGGCTGGCTCGACACCGGCGACCAGGGCTACCTCGCCGGCGGCCACCTCTACTTCGTCGCGCGCGAGAAGGACCTCATCGTGATCGGCGGCGAGAAGTACGCGCCGCACGACGTCGAGACGGCGATCGGCCGGGTGTCCGGCGTGCGCGCCGGGTGCGCCGTGGCGTTCGGCGTCATCGACCCGACCCGCGGCACCGAGGACGTCGCCGCCGTGGTCGAAACGCACGAGACCGATCCCGCCGCACGCGCCGCGCTCGGCGATGCCATCCGCACCGCGGTCATGCACGACACCGGCCTCGCCCTGCGCCACGTCGTCCTCGTGCCGCCCGGCGGCGTCGAGAAGACGACCAGCGGCAAGCTCGCGCGCCGCGCCACTCGCGACCGCTACGCCGACGCCTTCACGGCCAAGTAGTCGCGGCGATCACTTCGCCGCCAGCGCCTCTGCGATCGCCGCCGCGGCCACGGCGTGCCCGCGGGCGTTCGGGTGCTGGGTGTCCGTGAACAGCGCGCCGCCCGCGGCGCGGAAGGCGGGCAACAGATCGAGGCACGCGAGACCCGTTTCCTTGCAGACGCCGAGGAGCTGGCGCTGCGGCACCGTGTCCTCCTCGCCGCCGGCGAGCTGATACTCTTCGGGAAAGATCGCGACCAGCGCGCGGACGCCGCGCGCCTTCGAGAGCCGGGCCAGCTCGGCGTACGCGCCGCGCAGGCGGTCCCAGTACTTCGACACCGGCGCGCGATAGAACTTCAGGTGCAGATCGCGCGTCAGCTTGCCGAGGTTCGCTGCGGTGGCGGCACCGTCGCCACCCTTCGCCTGCTCGGCGACGCGCTCGGAGACCTGGCCGAACAGCTCGCCGCGCCAGTACGAGCGGATCCACCGCAGCAGGGTCAGGAACTCCGACCGATCGACGAGGCCGGGCGTGCGCTCCTCGAGCTCCTTGCGCATGAGGATCCCGGTCGGGCTGTAGACCGGCGAGACGTCGTAGTCGTTGAGGCTCGCGCCCACGACGGCGATCTCGGGCGCGAGCGGGAGGACGACGCGCTCGAGGAAGCGCACTTCCGAGACCGCGTCGTAGCCGGGCACACCGGCGTTCAGCACCTCCCAGCGCCCGCCGTCCGCGGCCAGCCGACGCGCGAGCTCGCTCGCGACGGTCTCCTCCTCGCGCACGCCCTGGCCGAAGACGACCGAATCACCGACGACGGCGACGCGGTGCACCCCGGGCGCGGGCGCGTCGCCGACGTCGGGACCGCGAAGCCCCCAGCGATTCACGCGCACCGGCAGGCCGAAGAGCAGCGTCTCCACGCCCGGACGCAGCACGTACGGCAGATCCGGATCCGGCCCGGCGGCGTACAGCAGACGGCTGTAGCCGTTCAGCCGGTCGACGACGCCGAGCACCCGCGCCAGCACCTCGCCGGAGACGAAGAACACCACGATCGAGAGCAGCACCGACGCCGCCGTGCGCCACATGGGGGATCGTCAACGTATCGCGGGCCCGGCAGGGACGCTAACGCGCGGCCACCATGCCGCGTGTGACGAGCGCCTGCTCGAGCAGGCCGGCGAGGCATTCGTAGCCCGCCTCGCTCGGGTGGACGTCGTCGCCGAGGAGGGCGAGGCCGCCGGCCGCCTCGAACCCCGCAGCGAGATCGACGACGTCGGGAGCCGCGACGCGCAGCCGCTGATCGAGCTGCGCGACACGCGCCGCCGTCGGCCGCCGCGTCGGCAGGACGGTCGCGACGAGCGCCCGCGCGCCGTGCGCCGCGACGACGTCCCGCAGCGAGCGGAGTCGGGCGAGCACCTGCTCGACCGCCGCGTCCGCAGGCTCGGCGCGCGAGTCCATGAGGTCGTTCGTCCCGAGGACCACGACGACGACGTCCGGCCGATCGGCGTCGAGGACTCCGTCGACGACGCGCGGCGCGCTCCACGCCGCCGGCGGCAGCGGCGGCCCGATCTCGTCGAGCGCGGTCGCCAGCACGCGCCCGGTCCCGTCGCGCGGCGACTCGAGCCACATGGCCGCCGTCGCCCCACCCGCCGCGCGCCGCAGCACCCGGGCCCGCGCACCCAGCACGCGCGCCAACCGACCCGGATACCCGCCCTCGGGATCGACCCCGTCACGCTCCCCGCCCCGCGTCGTCCCGAGCGTGATGCTGTCGCCGACACAGAGGATCCTCGGCGCCGGCGGATCGGCGCGACACGCGATCGCGAGCGTCGCGAGGCACGCCGCTCCGACCATCCGCCAGCACCGCCGCATGCCCGCCCGACTCCGTCGCACCGCGCCGGTTGTCAAGCTGCGCACGAGGTCGCGACGCGCGGCGCGCACCCGCCGCTTGCTTGAGCCCCGGACCGCCGCCGACTACATCGGGCGCCGTGCGTGCGAGCGCCCGCCTCGTGCTCGTGGCCGCCGCCGGCTACGCGCTCTTCGCGCTGTGGGTCTTCCGGCCGACGCCGACGACACTCGCCCACACCGTTCCCGCCTTCCACGGCCACAGCGGCGACGTGCTCCTGCTCATCTGGGCGACCAGCTGGGTCTCGCAGGCGCTCTTCACCGACCCGCTCCATCTCTTCGATGCCGGCATCTACTACCCGGCGCACGACACGCTCGCGTTCGGCGATCACATGATCGGCGAGGCGCTGCTCGGGCTCCCGGTCTGGCTCACGACGGGGAACCCGATCCTCGAGTACAACCTGCTCTCCCTCGCCGCCTTCGTGCTGTGCGCCGCGGCGATGCTGCGCTACCGCCGCGCGACCGGCGGCGGCATCGCCGGCGCCCTCGCAGCCGGGCTCGCGTTCTCCTTCACCCCGTTCCGCCTCCAGCTTCCGACCTGGCTCCAACTGCTGGTGACGTTCGCGATGCCGCTCGCCGTCGGCGCCTGGCTCCGTTTCGTGCGCGACGGCCGCGGGCGCGACTTCGCGCTCTGGATCTTCTGGTGGGTCGTCCACTCGCTCATGGGCATGTACGTCGCCTTCTACTTCGCGCTCGTGATGGGCGGCCTCGCCGTCGCGGGCGTCGTGCTGGCGCCCACGTCCGACCGGCGCCGGCTCGCGATCGCGACGCTCGCGGCGCCGCTCGTCGCGGGCCTGCTCCTCGCGCCGACGCTTTGGCCGTACGTGGAGCTGCGACTGACCCAGGGGCACGTGCGCACGATCGGCATGGGCACGCCATGGATCTTCTTCCTGCCGGGCCCTGGCACCTGGAGCGGTGCCCTCTTCGGCTTCGGACAGCCCGTCAACGGCGCCGTCCTCAGCTTCGGCCCGGGCCTGCTGACGAGCCTCCTCGCCCTCGCCGGTGTCGTCGTCGCACGGCTGCGTGCACGCGACCCGTGGACGCGCTTCGTGTGGGCGGTGAACGCGATCGGGCTCGTCCTGGCGCTCGGCCTCATGCTGATCCCGATCGAGGTGCAGCTCCGCCTGCCCGGCTTCGACATGGTCCGCATCACCTACCGCGCCCTGCACGTCGGGCTCCTCTTCGTCGCGTGGTTCGTCGGCGCCGCGGTGGACGAGTGCGTGAGGGCGGCCCGACGGCCTGCGCTCCGCGCGGCGCTGGCGGCGGTGCTCGTCGCAGCCCTCGCATTCGACGTCGGCACGGCACCAGCCGAACGGCGCCGCCTGCCCACCGCCGACGATCAGCCGCCGATCTACGAGGCCGTGCGCCGCATGCCGGAGCCCGTCCTCTACGAGCGCACGAACGGCATCGAAGGCTCGGCGCTCGCCATGTACCACGCCATCTTCCACCGAAAGCGTCTCGTGAACGGCTACAGCGGCTTCACGAGCCCAGGGCCCGCCTTCGTCACGCACCGGCTGTTCGAGTTCCCGAGCGACGACGCGCGCGCGCTCCTCTCCGAGCTCGACGTCCACGCCGTCCTCTTGCGCGAGGCCGACGACGCGACGCTCGACCGCAAGCTCGCGACGCTCGGGCTTGGCGGTGCCGAGGTCGTCCACCGCGACGGCCCGACCGCGCTCCTGCGCGTACCGTCCGTGCCGCCGCGGACGGCGCCGCCGGCCACCGTGCTCCCGCGCGCCGGCTGGCGCCTCACCGCGAGCGACGCCGAGGGCGCGCTGCCCGCCGTCGTCGACGGCGATGCAGCGAGCGTCTGGCACGTCGTCGCCGAGCGCCCGAAGATTCCGTGGCTGGCGATCGATCTCGGCCGCGTCGCGCCGGTCGCGGGTCTGCGGGCCGTGTCGGGCGCGCCGGATGCGCCCGGTCTCTACCTCGCCGACATCGAGACCTCGCTCGACGGCGACACCTGGACGGCGACGAACGCGCGCTTCGATCCCGAGTCGTTGCAGATGCTCTTCCAGCGCCCGAGCGAGATGCGGCGATGGGAGGCGCGCTTCGCCCCGCGCGACGCGCGCTACGTGCGCCTCACCAATCCGCGGCTTGCCTTCTGGGGCGCCGCGTGGGAGATGGCCGAGCTCGACGTGCTGACACCGGCTGCAGGGTCGGCGCCATGAGCGGGCGCGACCTCCTCGTGGTCGTGCCGACCTACAACGAGCGCGACAACCTGCCCGAGCTGGTCGACGGCATCCGGGCGAACCTGCCCGGCGCGCACGTCCTGGTCGTCGACGACGGTTCGCCCGACGGCACGGCCGCGGTGGCGCGCGAGCTCGGCGCCGCGACCGGCGACGTCGCCGTGCTCGAGCGCGATCGCCCGCGCGGCATCGGTAGCGCCTACCGTCACGGCTTTCGGGCCGGTCTCGAACGCGGCTACCGGCGCTTCGTGTCGATGGATGCGGACCTCTCGCACGACCCGAAGCATCTGCCGGCGCTGGTCGCCGCGAGCGAGACCGCCGACTTCGCGATCGGGTCGCGCTACCTGCACGGCGTCTCGGTCGTCAACTGGAGCCTCGGTCGTCTCGCGGCGAGCGTCGGGGCCAACGCGTATGCGCGCACCGTGACCGGGCTCCCGGTGCGCGACTGCACGAGCGGCTTCCAGTGCGTGCGGCGCGAGGTGCTCGAGGCGATCGGCATCGACGGGCTGCGGCGCGACGGCTACGCCTTCTTGATCGAGTTCAAGTACCGGGCATTTCGCCGGGGCTTCCGCTTCCAGGAGGTGCCCATCGTGTTCGTCGAGCGCCGCTCGGGCATCTCGAAGAACGGCATCCCGAGCGGGGTGAAGACGATGTGGGCGGTGTGGGCGCTACGCTTCGGAGCCGACTGATCGCGGCCCTGCTGGTCGCGACGGCGCTCGCGGCTGCGGCGGTCGTGGGCTCGGGTACGATCGTACGGCCGGCACCGCTCGTCGCCGACGGCATGGTGCTGCAGCGCGAGACGATCGTCACGATCGCGGGTCGCGGGCGGCCGCGCTGGCCGGTCGTCGTCGCCGGCTCGTGGGGCACGCTCGGTCTCGCGCTCGCGGATGCCGACGGGGCGTGGCGCGCGACCCTGCGCACGCGCGGCGCGGGCGGTCCGCACCGCGTCTTCGTGTGGGCGGGCGGCACGCAGGTCGTGCGCGACGTCTTCGTCGGCGAGACATGGCTCTGCTCGGGTCAGTCGAACATGGACTACACGGTCGCCGCGAGCGGCGCCGACCCCGGCCCGCCCCTCGCCCCAGATGCGCCGCCCATCCGGCTCTTCACGGTCGAGAAGGGCTTCGCCGACGTTCCGCGTACTTCGTGCGGGGGCACGTGGCGCGCGGCGACGCCCGAGGCCGTCGCCGACTTCTCGGCCGTGTGCTGGTCCTTCGGGCGCACGCTGCACGCCGCGCTCGGCGTGCCGATCGGCCTCGTCGCCGCGTCGGTCGGGGGCACCGAGAGCGAGCTGTGGACGAGCGAGCGCGGGCTCGGGCGCCTGCCGGACTTCCGCGCGCGCCTCGAGCAGTGGCCCGACGCCGCGCGCCGCTACGAGGCGGACTACACGCAGTGGGTCTCCGACGTGGAACGGCACGACACGGGGTGGCCCAGCTGGTCCGCACCGGATCGCGGCGACGACGCCCAGTGGCGCGAGGCGAAGGCGATGCTGGTGGCGATCGGCGACGAGACCACGCCGCTCGTCCCCGCGGGCGCCGCGTGGTTTCGGACCTCCTTCGAGGCCCCGCCCGCGCTCGCCGGCAAGGCGGCTCGCCTCGAGCTGCCGGGTCCGCTCGCCGGCGACCTCGCATGGCTGAACGGCCAACCGCTCGCGCGCGCGCGGGGCGCGGACGGAAGCCGCGCCTACGAGGTTCCCGCCGGCATTCTCGCACCGGCGAGCACCCTCGTCGTCCGCCGCTTCTCCCTCGAGCGCGGCCCGCTCCCTCCGCTCGACGGCGCGCGCCTTCGCGCCGGCGACACGACGATCGCCCTCACGGGATGGCGGGGCCGCATCGGGCTCGATCTGGCTCGCATGCGCCCGATCCCCCCGCTCCCGCCCATCCGCCATTCGCTCTTGTGGAACGCCATGATCGCGCCGCTCGTGTCGTACACGCTGCGCGGAATCGTCTGGTACCAGGGCGAGTCGAACGTCGCGCGCGCCGCCGAGTACGCCCGCACCTTCCCCGCGCTCATCGCCGACTGGCGCGAGGCGTGGGGCGAGGAGCTGCCCTTCTTCTTCGTGCAGCTCTCCGGCTACGCGGGCTATCCGCCGCCGGGTGCGATCACCGAGCTCCGCGACGCGCAGCGCCGCGCGCTCGCCGTCCCGGCGACGGGCATGGTCGTCACGACGGACATCACGACCGGTCCCGACATCCACGACATGGACAAGACCGAGGTCGGACGGCGGCTCGCGCGCTGGGCGCTGGCGACGATCTACGGGCGCCCGGACGTCGTCCCGTCGGGCCCGCTCTACCAGGGGATCGAGGTCCTCGATGGTGCGATCCGGGTGCGATTCGGCTGGGCGGCGGGCGGGCTCGTGGCCCGCGCCGAGCCGCTCTCCGGATTCGAGGTCGCGGGCGAGGACCGGCGCTTCCACCCGGCAACCGCCACGATCGACGGCGAGACGGTGATCGTCCGTTCGCGCGAGGTGCCGGAGCCGGTCGCGGTCCGCTACGACTGGAGCGACGTGCCGGAGCCCTCGCTCTTCAACCAGGCCGGCCTTCCCGCCTCGCCCTTCCGCAGCGACGACTGGCCCGGCGTCACCGACGGCGTCGCGTGGAGCTCCGATCCCGGCGCGAGCGCACGGCATTGAGCACGGCGACGGCCGACCGTCGCGAGCTTGCTCCCCGCCGAGCGCTGTCCGTAAACTGCGCGCCCGTATGGCCGAGCCGCCGTTCCGCCAACCCGAGCTCGCGCAGCTCGGGTTTCGCGACAAGCTCGGCCTCTACCTGCGCACGGAGACCACGCACCCCTTGCGGTTCGTGGCCGAGCAGCTCGTCTTCCTCCTCGTCTCGTGGGTGCCGACGACGCTGGGGGTGGCGCTGCGCGCGCTCCTCTATCCGCTCGTCGTCCGCATGGGGTGGCCCGTGCTCATCGAGCGCGGCGTGAGCCTGCATCGTCCCGGCGCGATCCGCCTCGGCGCGAACGTGTATCTCGCCGAGCACGTCTGCCTCATGGCCGGGGGCGAGGGCATCACGATCGGCGACGCCACCGAGCTGCTGCCCAACGTCGCCCTCGTCATCCGCGACCACCGCGGCATCCCGCATCCGCGTATCACGATCGGGCGGCGCTGCTCGCTCAACGTGGGGACCGTCGTGTTCAGCCACGGCACCACGACGATCGGCGACGACGTCCAGATCGGTCCGGGTGTCGTGATCACGACCGGCAACCACCTCTACGCCGATCCGACCGCGCCGGTCCGCGTGCAGGGCGGCGAGGTCGCGCCGGTCACGATCGAGGACGGGGCATGGATCGGCGCCAAGGCCGTCGTCCTGCCCGGCGTGCGCATCGGCGCGGGCGCGGTCGTCGCTGCCGGCGCCGTCGTCACCGAGGATGTCCCGCCCCACGCGCTCGCGGTCGGCGTACCGGCCAGGGTCGTGCGCACGTGGGCGCCCGCCGAACGCGCCGCGCGCGGCTGACACCGTGGCCGAGGCGCATCCCCATCGGCTCTCGCGCGTCGCGCGTCTGACGCTCCTGTGCGCCGGCGGCACGATGGCGGTCGGGCTCGCGAGCACGATCGCCGCGCTCGCGGGATGGATCCCGAGCGCGCCGCCACTCGGCCCCGCCACCGCGAGCGCCGCGCTCCTGGTCGCCGCCGCCACCATCGCGAATCTCGGCCTGCGCTTCCTTCGCTGGCAGTTCCTGCTGCGCCGGGCACGCGTACGACTCGCGACCATGCCGGCACTGGCGGCGTTCGTCGGCTCGTTCACGTTCATACCCGTTCCGCTCTACCTCGGGCAGCTCTACTCGCGCGCCTGGCTCCTGCCGCTGCCGCCCGCCGAGCGCGGCGCGGTCCTGCTGGCGTTCGTCTGGGAGCAGGCGACCAACGTGGTCGCCCTCCTCGTGCTCGCGCTGCCCGTCTTCGGGGGCGCCACGCGGGTCGTCGTGTGCGCCGGCCTGCTGCTCCTCCTCGCTTCCCGGGTGCGGCGCGCTCTCGCACGCGGCGCGCTCGCCCTCGCGTCGGCGGCGGCGCCGCTCGTCGACGCCGAGGCGCCGGACGAGGCGGCCGCGATGCGATTCGTCGACGGCGACGTCCTGGCACCGGCACTCGCCGCTTCGCTCGCAGCATGGACACCGATCGCGCTCGCCATCCTCCCGGTCGTGTGGGCGGTCGACGGCGGCGTCTCGGGCCTCCCCGCCGTCGGGGCGGCCGCCGGATCGATCCTCGGTGGCGCCGTGTCGCTCGTGCCGCTCGGCGCCGGCACGGCGGGGTTCCTCCTGATCCACACCCTCGAGGGCCTCGGCGTCGCGGCGGCGCCCGCCGTCGCCTTCGTCTTCCGCGCCGCCACGGCGTGGCTCACGCTCGGGCTGGGAGCGCTCGCGCTCGGGCTGCTGCCCTCGGTGCGCCGCCGCGCGGCCGCGCACGATCACTTCGACGCCATCGACGCGTGCTACGACGCGTGGTTGCCGCCGCACTACCGCGAGCACCTCGTCGCGCGGAAGACCGCACCGATCGTCGAAGAGCTCGCGGCGCTGCCGCCGGGTGCGCGCGGCCTCGACATCGGCTGTGGCCGCGGCTGGTATTTCGCCGTGCTCACGCGGGCCGGCGCGCGGATGACGGGCGTCGACACGTCGGGACGCCAGCTCGTCGCGGCGGCCGACCATCTGGGCGGCCGGCCGGGTCTCGCCCAGGCCTCGGTGCTGGCGCTGCCGTTCCGGAGCGCGAGCTTCGACTTCGCGTACATCATCAACGTGCTGCACCACGTGGCGCCGCCGGCGGCGCAGCAGGCGGCGCTCGCCGAGATCGCACGCGTCGTGCGACCGGGGGGACGGGTCTTCGTGCACGAGATGAACGTGCGCAATCCCCTGTTCCGCTTCTACCTCGGCTACGTGTTCCCGATCCTGAAGGGCATCGAGGAGGGCACCGAGTACTACCTGGATCCGCGCACGATGGATGCGACCCCGGGGCTCCGGCTGCGTGCGGTCCGCTACTTCACGTTCGTGCCCGACTTCGTGCCGGCGCGGCTGCTGGGGCTGCTCGCCCGCATCGAGCACCGCCTCGAACGGAGCCGCCTCGCGCCCTACGCGGCCCACTTCGTCACGGTGCACGAACGGACGTGATGCGCGGGGCGGCCCAGCCGGCGAGGTTCGGGTCGGGCGGCGCGCCGGCCGAGCCTTCCAGACGCAGCGCGAGCCCGATCGGCGTGCCCGCCCACGGCGTCAGATCGACGTCGATCGGCACCCACCGGCGGTCTTCGGGGCGGCGGAGTGGATCCAGATCGACGTGCGCCGCGTCCACCGGGGCACCTTCCCCCCGCTCGATCACCACCCGGCAGCGCACGGGCGGCAGCCACGTCTCGCCGAACCGCTCCGGATCGATGCCGCACGCCGACTGGAAGCGGTCGCCGGCCGACGCCGTGAGCGGATAGCGCACCGTCACCGCGCCGCCGGGAGCGGTCGACATCGCGAGCACGTGCTCGAAGGGCCACAGGACCTCGCGGGCGAGCGGCGGCGACGGGGGTGGCGGCGATGCGGTCACTTCGGCCTGCGCGAGCGCGTCGCCCAGCAGCGAGCGCCCGCCGGCGGCCCGCGGGCGCGGACGCAGCAGCATGATGGTCGCGCCGCCCGGATCGCCGCCGAACACGCGATCGATCTCGTAGGCGTCGACCAGGTGGGCGAACAGGCGCGGCGCGTAGTCGCGAAAGCGCGGGAACTGGGGAAACTCGTTCGCGTTGTACACCACGACCGCGTCGGGATGCCGCTCGAGGTCGGCGATGACCTCCTGGTCGCGATCGCTCGCGGGTCCGGCGGGCCACACGATGTAGTGGCGCGTCACGCCGGCGCGCAGGGCGAGGAAGTCGAGGAGCGGGTAGTACGGCAGCGAGGCCAGCGGCGCCGACGCGGGCGCGACGGCGATGCGGTCGAGCGCCTCCTGGAGCGGCTGCGCGAGGCCCGGCCGCGTATGGAGCGTTCCGGCCGGAGCGTGCACCGGCGTCGCGTACGCGGCGGCGAAGTCGTGTACGACCAGGAGCGATGCCGCCGTCGCGCCCGCGAGCCCGGTCCAGGCGAGGCCGCGGACCACGCGCCAGCGCGCGAGCGGCGCCAGGACCTGTGCCGCGAGCAGCAGCACGGCCGGATAGAAGACCACGAGGTGCGCCCAGTCGTGCGGCAGGTTGAAGGCGACGAGGAAGGCCACGGTCTGGACGAGGAGCAGCACCGCGCGCGGTGCACGACCCTGCGGCCTGCGCAGGCCCGGCAGCGCCGCCAGCACGACCGCCCACGGCGCGTAGTAGAAGACCTTCAACAGGGCGTCGAGCACGGGGGTCTGGCGGTAGAGCGCGCTCTGGAAGAACCTCACGCCGTACGTGTCCAGGAGGATCGGCGGCGCGTAGCTGAGCACGTGGCGGCGCAGGGACGCGTCCTGCTGCGCGAGCGGCAGGAGCGCCGGGCGACCCAGGTACTCGAACGTGCGCGCGCCGTGCAGCGGGGCGAGCACGGCCTCGCGCACGAGGTCGCCGAACGTCCCGGTCGCCACCAGGTACGCCGCCGCGGCGCCCAGCACGAGCGCCCCGCCCGACGCGAAGGCGATGGCGCGGCGCACGCGCCCGGCCGGACCCAGGGCCAGCGCGGCGAGGCCGAGCAGCACCGCCGTCGTGCCGCCCGAATCCTGCTTGGCGAGGATCGCCGCGCCGGCGAGCGCGCCGCCCGCGACGAGCGCCACCATCCGCTGGCGCGCGAGCGCTTCGCCGGTCGTCCAGGTCGCCGCGAGCGCGAGCAGCACCGCGAGGCTCGAGTAGTTGAGCATCTGCCAGTGGGGGAACGCCCATACCCGATAGACGATCATGCCGAGCACGATCGCGATCGCGCCGCGGGGGCCATGCGACCAGCGCGCCAGGAGATAGACGACGCCGCACAGGAGCCCGAACACCACTGCCGCCGCCATGCGCGCGACGTCGATCGTGGTCCCGAAGACGTGGAAGACGGCGGCCGTCAGCCAGAACACGCCCGGGAAGGCGTATACCGCGACGTCGGCATACAGATGCCGTCCCCGCAGCAGGTCGGCCGAGAACTGCAGCACCCCGCCCTCGTCCATCGGGTTCACCCCGACGAGCCGCAGCGGCATCTGCACCAGCACGACGGCCACGACGACGACCGCCGCGACACCGAGGTCACGCCGGAGCGACCGCACGGCGCTCACGTCGGCACCGATTGACAGGGGCTTCGCGGGGCGAACCCCCGCCGGAGGGCCCCCGTGCGCGCGGCGCCTGCGGCGCCGTGCTCCGATGGGAATCGGCGGCTCACGTCGCCACCCGCGCGGGCCGCGGTTGACACCTGTGCCGCCGCGGCCCACACCGGCGCCCCATGACCCGCCCTGCCGCCGCGCCGATCCTCGTCGCCGCCCTCTCGATCGCCGCCTGCGGCGCTCCGTCGCTCGACCACGACGGCGACGGGCGCGTGACGGTCGTCTGTCTCGGCGACTCGAACACGCGCGGCGGCATCCTGTATCCGGAGGCCGACGGCTGGTGCGAGCGCCTGGGAGCCTCGCTGCCGCCGGCGACGTGGCGCACCATCAACCGCGGGCGCAACGGCGCCACGGCGTGCGATCCCGGCCGGCCGCCCGACGGTACGGGCGAGCCGCTCGTCGCCGCCGAGCTGCTCGCGCGCGCGCTCGCGGGCGACCACCCCGACGTCGTCATCGTGGCCTTCGTCACCAATGACGTGATCCTCGGCTGTACGGTCGAGGCCACGCTCGCCGCCCTGCACGCGCTCGCGCGCACGGTCGAGGGGTCCGGCGCCGTCCCGCTGATCGCCCTCGGGCCGCCGATCCTGCCGCCCGGTACGAGCGCGACCGTGACCGGATGGAACGCCGAGCTGGACGAGATCGACGCGCGCATCCGCGCCGAGTTCCCGGCCGGAGCGATCATCGACTTCGCGAGCGGAATGACCAGCCGGGATTTCGCCGTCGACGGCATTCACGTGACGGGCGCCGCGCAGGCACGGCGAACTGAGGCCGCGAGGAGAGCGCTGGTGAGCCTCGCGGGGCTCTCGCCGTTCGCGCTCGGTCCGGCACCGTCGCCGGAGACGCAGTGAGATGTCATGCCGTGATCCACGTCGTCGGGAGATTGCTCGACTAGTGGTTGACGAGGGGCGTTCCTGGTGGCGGCGACTCGGCGATGTGAAACTGTAGGTCGAGGTGCATCGCGTTCAGGCGCGCCAACAGGTGCACGCCGGCGGCCGCGAGTGCGAGGCCGAGGACGAGGCGAAAGGTCGTCCGGCATTCACGCCCCCAGGTGACGAACGCGTAGCCGCCGAGCAGGCCGGTCGCGGCGGCGCCGTAGCTGAAGACGTCCCAGTTGGCGAAGTTGCCGAACAGGTTGTCCATGGCCATGCTGAACGCGAGCGCGCCAGCGACTATCGGGGCTAGGATCGCCGCCTTCGGGTCCCACTCCCTGCGCGTGACGAGCCGCGCGGCCAGCCACGTTCCCGTGACTGCAATGAGCAAGAGGCCTACCCCATCGGTCAGCACCCAGACGTTGAGGACCTCGAGCGCATGTCGGGCCGTGAAGATGTAGCTCGGCGGCAGCAGGCAGCTCGTGGGCGACACGCCGAGCTCGCAGCTGCTTGCAGCGTGCGCGTCCCGCAGAAACGTCGCCCATGCGAAGGGGGCGCCGTACACCGGTACGGTGGCGAGCCCTGCACACGCGAGGCCGGCGACGATTCCGACGACGACCTGGCGGCGACCCCCAGGGCGACGCAGTAGCTCCGCCGCCAACACCACAACCGAGGGCGCAACGAGGATGAGCCCATTGTACCAGAAGGGGCCCGAGATCCCGATGACGAAGGGCCACATGGCGCTTCCCGCTCGATCGAGCGCGCGAAAAGCCGTCCAGCAGAACACGCTCACGATGGCGAGCGCCACCGATCGACTGTTGCTCACCCCGAAGGACATTTGCACGACGCCGAATGCCGAGCAGGAAAGGAGCGTGAGCGCCAGCGCCTCGCCGCGCGTCCGCACCAGTCGGCGCGCGCTGGCAGCGAGCGCGAGGTAGGTCACGGTACCGTAGACGGCGCTCATCAGCAGAATGACTGAAGCCGGAGCCATCCACGGTCGCAGCGCGCCCGCGAGGCGACCGAGGGACCAGGTCGTGAGCATGTGGCGCGCGTTGACCTCGCCCCTGCTGATCGCGATCACGTATAGCGGCGGGTCGATGGTGGTGGGATGCGAAGGATGGCGTAGGCTCGCGTATCCGAGGGCGCCAAGCAGACACGCCGCCGTGGCGACCACCTGCCATGTGGGGAGAGCGCTGAGGGGCTTCGCCAGCGCGGGGTGGCGCCACACGGCAAGGGTCGCCGGCGGAAGGGCCAAGGTGAGGACGACGCCGAGCCACCCGAGGGCGGGCGTCCGCCAGAGATGGGCGTAGGACCAGGTGATGGACAGCCGCGGCTCGAGGAGATGGAGCGCGACATACAGGGCGAGAACGGTGCAGAGGAGCGCGCCCGGGCCGGTGCAGGAGGCCCACCGCGGGCTGCGCCTGATCACACGTTGAGCCACCACGCCATGGCGCAGGTATCGGGCCCCATGCGACCGGTCAAGGCGACAATGGCGGGGCGCAAGTGCCACTGCGTCGGCACTGCTCGACCCGATCTGTGGTTGACGATTCCGCGCGGGTGCAGCTAAGAGAATTGGTGGTCCCAGCGCCGGTTCCCCATGCGCCCGGCGGCCAGACGACGACGTCCCATGAAGTGTACCCTCATCCGCTGCCCGCAGACGCTCAACATCTACGTCTCGGCGGCCTACGCCGTCCCCCCGATCGGGCTGTGCTACGTCGCGGGGAGCCTCCAGAAGGCCGGGCACGAGGTGAGCGCGATCGACCCGACCGGCGAGGCGATCGAGCGCCTGACGCCGATCGGCGAGGACGCGAAGACGGTTCGCCGCGGCCTCTCCGACGACGAGATCCTGGAGCGCATTCCCGAGGACAGCGAGCTGATCGGCTTCAGCCTCATGTTCTCGCAGGACTGGCTCGAAGCGCGCGAGCTGATCAAGAAGGTGCGCGCGCGCTTCCCCAAGGCCGCGCTGGTCGCCGGCGGCGAGCACTTCGCCGCCGAGCCCGAGGGCGCGCTGCAGGATTCCCCGCTCGACTACATCCTGACGGGCGAGGGCGATCGCGTGATCTGCGACCTCGTCGAGCATCTCCAGGGCACGCGCCCGCTGTCGCAGATCGCCGGCTGCTACCACCGCGGTCCGAACGGCGAGGCCACGAAGACGGGCGCCATGGTGCGCGAGAAGGACATCGACCAGCTCCCGTGGCCGGCGTGGGACCTGGTCCCGATCGAGAACTACCTCTCGGGCGGTCACGGCTGGGGCGTCGATCGCGGGCGCAACATGCCCATGAACGCGACCCGCGGCTGCCCCTACCAGTGCACGTTCTGCTCGAGCCCGACCATGTGGACGACGCGCTGGGTGGCGCGCTCGCCGCAGGACGTGCTCGCCGAGATCAAGCACTACATGGCGGCCTACCAGGCGACGAACTTCGACTTCCAGGACCTGACCGCGATCATCCGGCGCGAGTGGGTGATCGAGTTCGCGACCCTCCTCATCGAGGAGAACCTGAAGATCACCTGGCAGCTCCCGTCGGGCACGCGCTCCGAGGCGCTCGACGACGAGGTGCTGCCGCTGCTGGTGAAGTCCGGGTGCACGAACATCACCTACGCGCCCGAGAGCGGCACCGACGAGATCCTCGTCCGCATCAAGAAGAAGATCAAGACCGGGCGCATGCTCCAGTCGATGCGCTCGGCGGTGAAGGCGGGCTGCAACGTCAAGGCGAACTTCATCTTCGGCTTCCCCGAGGACACGTACCGCTCGCTGTGGCCGACGTTCGGGTTCCTCGCCAAGATGGCGATCGTCGGCGTGCACGACATCTCGATCGCGCCCTTCCGCCCCTACCCCGGCTCGGAGCTCTTCCGCGACCTCCAGAAGAAGGGCCGCATCGCGAAGCCGCTCGACGACGTCTACTACCGCCGCCTCGCGACCACGTCCGAGAACCTGCCCGGCGCGACGCAGGAAGCCGAGAGCTTCTGCGAGAACATCTCGGGTCGCGGCCTCGACCGCATGCGGATCGCGGCGCTCGCCACGTTCTTCCTCATCTCGTGGGCGGTGCGTCCGATCCGCGTCTTCCGTCTGATCCGCGCCCTCGTGACGGAGCGGCAAGAGTCGCGGCTCGACAAGTCGCTGATCGAGATGAAGCGACGCGTCTTGAGGAACTGGCGGCGCGAGCCGTCGCTCGCATTGGGCGAGGTAAACCCGTACTAGGGTCGCGCGCGCGGGCCGTTCCCGGCGCGCGGCAAGGCGCCATGGATCTCAACCTCGCGCGCTACATCGACAAGTGGGTGGGGCTGGTGATCTGCCTCGTCCTCTTCGCCTGGGAGCGCGCGACGCGTCCCTGGCACGGCCGGGCGATCCGTGCCCTGTCGTCGACGACGCCGCCGGGGCTCGGCGAGCCGCCGATCGAGCCGCGCCGCATCCTGTGCATGAAGTTCTACGGGCTCGGCAACGCCGTCATGCTGATCCCGGTGCTCGAGGCGGTTCGGCGGCGCTGGCCCGGCGTCGAGATCGACTTCCTCACCATGCCGGGCAACGTGGCGCTCCTCGAGCGCAGCGGCGTGGTCACCGCGGCCTACGCGGTCGATACCGCGAGCCTGGGACGCTTCCTCTCCACGCTCTGGGCGGCGTTCCTCAACGTGCGGGCGCGTCGCTACGACACGGTGCTCGACTTCGAGCAGTTCGTGAAGATCTCGAGCATCATCGCCTTCCTGTCGGGCGCGCGCGAGCGCATCGGCTTCAACACCGACGGACAGCGGCGCGGCTTCACGTACACGCGACGGGTCGTCTACACGGACAGCGACCATATGTCGGCCATCTTTGCGCGGCTCACGCGTCCGCTCGGCGTCACCGGGCCGCTGCCGGAGTGCCGCCTCCCGCTCGCCGACGCGGAGCGGGCGAAGGCGCGCGACTTCCTCGCCAAGGCGGGCGTCGCACCCGATCATTTCCCGATCGTCGCGATCCACCTCGGGATCGGCATGAACTTCTACCGCGTAGCGCTGAAGCGCTGGGACCCGGCCAACTTCGCCGCGCTGGCCGACGCGCTCGCCGAGCGGCACGGCGCCGCCGTCGTCTTCACGGGTCAGGGCGCCGAGGAGCGCGATCTCATCGCCGAGGCGCGGCGTCGCATGCGGCGCCCCGCGATCGACGCGTGCGACCAGTTCAACGTGACCGAGCTCGCGGCCCTGGTCGATCACTGCCACTTCGTGGTCTCCAACGACACCTCGGTCATGCACGTCGCGGCGCTCATGGGGACGCCGGTGGTGGCGATCTTCGGCCCCACCGCGCCGCTCCACTACGGCCCGCGCGGCGAGCGGAACCTCGTCTTCTACCGCGACCTCTACTGCAGCCCGTGCCTCACCAACTACAACCTCAAGGTGAGCCGCTGCCTCGACAACGTGTGCATGCGCGGCATCACGCCCGACGCGGTCCTCGAGGCGATCACCGCGCAGTATCTCGGCGAGCGCGCGACGCACCGCGAGTGGCTCGCCGGCCGCGCGCGCGACGCGCGCGCCGCGTAGGTGGCGCGGCTCTGGATCATCCCGCTCGCGACGTATTCGGCGATCGCGACGGCGCTGGCGTGGCCCCTGCCGCGTACCCTCTCGTCGGCGTTGTTCGCCGTCCCCACCTCGCTCTCCGACGTGTTCATCATCGTGTGGGCGACCACGTGGGGAGCCCACGCGCTCGCCACCCACCCGACGCAGCTCCTCGAGGGCAACACGTTCTACCCGAGCGGGCACGCGATCCTCGGCTCCGAGCACGCGCTCGGCACGCTGCCGACCTTCGCGCCCGTATGGGCCGTGACGGGCAACCCGATCCTGGCCTTCAACCTGCACCTTCTCGCGAGCGTTGCACTCTCCGGCCTCGCCATGCACGTGCTCGTCCGGCGGTGGACCGACAGGGAGGGCGCCGCCTACGTGGCCGGCATCGCGTTCACGGCGGCGCCGTGGCGGCTCAACATGTGGGCGGTAGGTCCCCACATCCTCGTCACGCCCTACTTGCCGCTCGTCGCGTTGTTCCTCGATGAGGTTCTGCGGGCGCCGACCCGGCGCAGCGTCGTCCTCGGCGCCGGTGCCCTCGCCATGCAGGTCGCGTGCTCCTACTACCTCGGGTACGTCGCGTTCGCGCTCGCGGCGGGGCTCGTGTCGGCCGATCTTGTCGTGTTCGGGGTACGCGGCCGCGTTCGCCCACTCGTGGGGGCGATGAGCGTCCTCGTCGCCGCCATCGTCCTCGTGGCACCCGTGACGCTCCCGTATCTCTGGTGGCCCCGCCAGGAGGCGTTCGGCATGCCGCTCCAAGAGACGGAGCCATTCCGTGCCTTCGCGCGATCCGTCGGCGCACCGTGGCCCCTCGCGTGGGGCTGGGCGGGATTCGGAACGCTGCTGCTCGCCGGCTGTCTTCCGTTCTGGTCCGCGGAGCGTTGGCCCGATCGCACGTGGCGCGCCCGTACTCTCGGTTTGGTCTTCGCCGGCGTCGCGGCCCTGGTGCTCGCACCCGGCCCAGGCGGATTCTTCGGCGGCCGCCTGGTGATCCATGACACGATTGCGGCATGGCTCCCGGGCTTCGGAGGCATTCGATTCACGTATCGTTTCGGCGTCCTGCTGAGCTTCGCGGCGAGCGGGCTTGCCGGACTCGCCGTGGCCGAGGGCATCCGGCGTGGGACGCACGACCGTCGCTTGCGCCTGATTGCCGCCCTCGTCATCGCGATCGCGGCCATGCTGCAAGCACCCACCTGGCTGGGGAGGCGGCCCAACCTTGTTCCGATCCCGACCGGCGACACCATTCCGGAAGTGTACCGGTGGCTCGTGAAGAACGGCGGAGGCGCCCCCGTGCTCGAGCTTCCCGTTCGCTACACCGAGGGGACCGTCGAAGGATTCGCGACCTACTTCAGCATCTACCACTGGGCGCCGATCCTGAACGGCTCGACCGGCTACGGGCCGCTCCTCAGCTGGCTCCTCAAGCGCTATTGGACTCAGATGCCGAGCCCCGACGCGCTGCGACTCCTCGTCGGCTGCACCGGCGTCAAGTGGCTGATCGCGCACCCGGACCCACGCACCCGGGACGCCGCATGGGGCACGCTTCCCGGGCTTCGCTTGCGCGAGATCTTCCCTGACGGCGGAGGTGGGATGGATCGTCTCTTCGAGGTGGTCGATCCCACGCCTTCTGCTTGCGCGAACCGCAGGGCGCGAGACGACGTGACTCTGGACGGAAACCCGATTCGGCACCTCGACCGCATCGAAGGCAGCCTGCGCGTCGATCTGCTCCCCGAGATCATGGTGGCCACCGTCGAGGTACCGGTGACGATCGTGCTCGTGAACCACGGCGCTGTTCCTTGGCCGGCGACCGCGAAGGCCGCTCGCGATCGCCTCGCTGTCCACGTCGTATGGGAGCCCGTCTCGGGCGACGGCGCTCGACACGACGAGCTTTGGGTCGCCGTTCCGGGCGACGTCGGCGTCGGCGCCGAAAAGTCGTTTGCCACCTGGCTCCGTCCCCCGCGGTGGCCGGGACGGTATCGCGTCGTCGCCACCGCCGCGCAGGGCGATTTCGTGCCGGTAGATCCCGCACTCCAGACGCCGCTGCGCTGGGAGCAGACGGTCACGGTGCTGGCGAGCTCGACGCCGCCGCCGCATCCACAGCGCGCGCCGCGTACGACGGCGCCGCGTGTCAGCTCGACGGTCTCGGATCGCGTCTGGTACCGCCGACGGTCGTGGCCATCGCGCCCGGTGAGCTGACGCGCGCGTCCGACGTCGGGAGGCAGTACTTGCCGATGTCCCTATCGAATCGGAGGGCCGACGGCGCGGATGGGTTCAGCGCGTTGACGTTGACGCAGACGCCCGCGGTACAGTCAGGCGCCACCACGAGATCGTTCTGTGTGAAATGGCTGCGCTCGATGCACGCCCGCGATGGGCTGCCCATCATGGGGTCGACGAGTGGGAGCTCGACCACCCCGGACGTCAGCGAAAGCCTCGCCGACAATCGGTCGGCGACCTCCGCCTCACGACGGAGCGGATTGTAGCAGTTGAGCACGCCCACGCCCCTCAGCGTCGGCGCGTACATCAGCGTCGTCACGGGCGTGCTCGAGACCAACGCCATGGTGTCCATACGGGCGGCCTCGATGCGCGGCAGCCCGAGCAGGCGCTGAAACTCGTCGGAGGCGAGCGTCGCCCGGAACGACGCGGGATTCGCAGCAATGATCACCAGCGCCGGAATCGTGAGATACCGTGTCACCAGAGCCGCAAACGCCCGATGGCGGGACAGAATGAGCGCGAGTGCAACCGTCAGCAGGAACGCCACGCCGATTTGATACCGCCCGACGACGCGAATCGAATCGCCGACTCTCGCGTTGAGGAACCGATGTAGTGAGGACCCGGACGAGTCTCCGAGCAGGAGGAGAACCAGCACGAGCCCATAGACCAGGAGGAATGCCACCAGGGCCTGCTGCAGCGGGGTGAACGTGCGGCGGGCGTCTGGCGCCCGTCCCGATCGTCGCTGCCCGAGCGCGATCATCGGATAGTAGAGCGCGAACGCGACCAGCAGCCACGCGTTCATGTTGAACGCGCTGTATTCCCACAGCCCGTATGGGCCGCGATGCGGCGCCGCTCCGACGAGCCGGTAGTCCAGCGTCGGCGCGAGCTGGAAGGTCAGCAGGCGATCCAGAATCTGGGGCTCCGATATCCGCGCCTCCGGAATGCGCGGAGAGCGCGCTTGATACGCGAGCACCTGAGCCACCTTGTACGATGCGGCCACCAGCCCGACGAAAGCCGACACGCCGAAGCTCCATACCCCGCGCAGCACCACGGCGACGCGGGCACGATCGGCGTGGGAGCGAAACACCATCTGGGCTCCGGTGAGGAGGCCGAACGCGGCGAGCGCGAGCGCGAGTGGAAGCAGAAAGAACATGGCTGAGTGATAAAACCCCGCGCTGAAGTAGCTCCAGCAGAGGACCGCCGTCAGGACGCCGTCTCTGGAGCGCCAGGACCCCGCGAGCGCCTTCAGAAGAAGCCACAGGATCCCGAGCGCGCAATAGGTCAGGGCGAACGGCACATGGCCATGATGAAAGTGCCAGAGAAAGTAGTTGCCGAAAACGAATCCGGCCGACAGGAGATTCACCAGCCCGCGTTCGTCGGGCGAGCAAGGGGAAGTTCGGGGCGGGCTCGCGCCGCCGCCCTCGAGGATCAGCGTGAGAATGGCACGCAGGAACCAGAAGCCTGCGATCGACAGCAGCCCTATGGTGGCTTTGACGCCCCAGTACGAGCCGAACAGCGCTACGACGAGGAAGAGCGGCGACAGGCCGAACGCTTGTGGGTCGCCGGCACGCGTCACGCCTGCACAGAACTGGTACGACCAAAGAGGGGGGGCTGCGTCGACGAGCCAGGATCGTCGGTCGACCTCGAAGGTCGTGAACATGAAGTCCCAATCGAAGTCGTTGCTGAAAACCAGCAGCAGCCAGAAGCTGGCGAAGGCGCCGCACAGCAGTACGCGCTCGAGGAGCCGCTTCACATTCGTCACGATACGTCGGCGGCGCTATGGCGGGGCAAGCATCAGCGAGCGGACAGTGGATCTCCGCCAGGACGTCCGGCGGCACATAGCCAAGCGGAATCGCGTCGGTCAAGGCGTAGCTTTGGCCTGGCGCCATCCCGACCGTCTGTTCGACGCGGGTGATTCCGTACGCTTCGTCACAACCACCTCATCCCCGTCGACCGGACGCAACGTCGCGTGTCGGTCCTATACCCAGGCAGGGACACGGTCGTCGGCTCCGCATCCTCGTGCAGCGTAGTATCCGGCACCCGCATGGCCAGGTGTTCGACCCCGTAGGAATCAGCCCTGATCGGCGGTTGGTCACGAACAGCTACACGAGGCCGTGCACGAGCCCGGGCATGCGGCGGCGTCGGTCCCGTCGCACTGCTCGCTGTCTTCCCTGACGTTGTCCCCGCACACGGAGAGCCCGAGATTCGCCCTGACGAGGCCCCATGCGGAATTGAAGCCCTGCAGCCCGGGTGTGCACTTCTTCTTCGGCGAGGTCTGGGGCTGGCCAGCGTTGATCTCATGGTCCTTCCACTCGTTCGTCGTCCACGTCTTGGTCGTATCGACGAGCGAGCTGGTCGTCGCGCTCCCCGCGCCCGTGCCTTGAGCGATCAGCGGTGCGCCGGAGCCGGCCAGTTCGCCGCCCCGCAGCGCGAAGATTCGACCCCTTGCCCGCGGTCGCAATCGAGACATTCGAAATCACCGCGACACCGTCAGCGTCGATCTCCTCGTCGTAGACGCCCACGAAGGCGAGCGTATCCAGTTGGAGCGAGCTACCCGCTCCAACATGGACACCCTTCCCACCGAGGAACCAGAAGATTTGACGGACGACGGCTGTCAACGGGGTCCGTCCCGACACGATCGCTACGCAGCGGCGACGTCTCCCGCGCCCAGAGCTCCACCATGCTGAGTTCTTCTTGACCGGCAATCGAGGCTGTGGGAACAAGCCCGCCATCGCGGCTCCCCTGGCACTCGTGACCGGAGCGTCCGGACTGCTCGGCGGTTGCCTCGTCGAGCGCCTGCGCGCGCACGGGACGCGCATGCGGCTCGCCGACATGGTGGCAGCGCCGGACGATCGCGCGCGCGGCACGGAGTTCGTGACGCTCGATCTCCGCGACGCGGCCGGCGTGGTGCACGCGTGCGAGGGCGTGGACGTCGTCTATCACCTCGCCGCCGGCCAGCGCATGAAGCCGCAGTTCAATGCCATGTCGGAGGACGCCATCTTCGACATGAACCTCGCCGCCGTCCGCCACGTGCTGGACGCCGCGCGACGGACCGGCGTGCGCAAGGTCGTCCACATCTCGAGCTCGGGCGTCTACGGCGTCCCGACGGCGGACCCGGTGCGCGAGGATCACCCGCAACGCCCGCTGGGCGCGTACGGCCGGAGCAAGATCGCCGCCGAGTCGCTGTGCGCCGAGGCCGTCGGGGCCGGACTCGACGTCACGGTGCTGCGCCCGATGAGCATCTTCGGCCCCGGCATGACCGGCGTCTTCCTGCTGCTGTTCGAGTGGGTGCGGCTTGGCAAGAACGTCTACTTTCTCGGCTCGGGCCGGAACCGCGTGCAGATGATGAGCGCATGGGACCTCGCGGACGCATGCCTGCTGGCGGCCGAGCGACCCGAGAGCAAAGGCGCCGTGCTCAATCTCGGTGCGACCGACGTCCCGACCGTGCGCGGGCAGGTCGAGGCGCTCATCGCCCACGCCGGCTCGCGCTCGCGCGTCGTCCCGATCCCGGCCGCGCTCCTGCGCAACGCCGCGCGCGTGCTGAACGTCTTCGGTCTCTCGCCGATCGTGCCCGAGCACTACCTCCTCGCCGATGCGACCTTCGTGCTCGACGTCGGCGCCGCCGAGCGGACGCTCGGCTGGCGGCCGGCGTATTCGAACGTCCGCATGATGGCGGAGGCCTACGACTGGTATCGCGACAACTGGGCGAAGGTGCGCGGCGAGCCGGGGATCGTGCTGCGCCTGTTGAACGCGCTGTCCTGAGGCGGTGCCGGCCGTGAGCGGGTGCCCCGGGCAGGCACCGCCTACGGCAGGTAGGTCACGTCGAGCTCGGGCGACAGGCGCGCGTCGGCGTTGCGAAGGGATTCGTAGGGCACGAATCCGATGCGGGCGAGACGCAGGGTCGCGGCCAGGATGGTCGCGTCGTCGGGTACCCAGGCAAGTCACGCCCGCTGCGAACGGCCGATCCGCCCTACTCGTCCGCGCGCAGCGGTGCCGCGAGCGCGGCTATCACGTAGAGCGCGGCCGCGAGCAGGGCCAGGGATCGGAAGCCGCCGATCATCGCCGTCGGCACGGCGAGCGTCCCGCCCACGACGGACGCGAAGCCGTTGATCCCGATCGCCCATGCGACGAGCTCCTGCGAGTCGGCCGCGAGCGCGGCGAGGCCGGTCGGGAACGGGATGCCGAGCAGGAACCCGAGCGCGACGAGGAGCACGAGCGCCAGGGCGAGGCGGCTCCCGAATCCGAACGTCGCCACCCAATCGAACGCGACGCCGAGCCCGAGCGCCACAACGACGACGCCCGCGATCAGCGCCGCGAGCGCGACGCGCAGCCGGCCACGCTCGCCGCGGACCAGGCGCGCGGCCGAGAGGCTCCCGAGGCCGGCGCCGAGCAAGAGCCCGAAGAGCACCACGTTGATGGCGTACGTCTGGTGCCCGAGCAGGAGCACGAAGCGGTGGATCAAGCCGATCTCGACGAACATGAAGCCCACGCCGAGGCACGCGAAGTAGGCGAGCGTGCGACCGGCGCGCGGAGCCCGCAGCCCGCGCCGGCGCCAGAGGACGAGGGGCACGACGATGACCGCGATCGACACGATCGTCAGCCAGCGCGCGAGCCGCGTGACCTCGTCCAGGCCCGGCGCTCCCGAGCGGAGCATATCCTTCGGGCGGACCGGGAAGAAGAAGAACGGCCGGTCGTCGTCGGGCGGCGAGAAGTCGAACATCTGCGCCGCGATGAACGCGTCGAGCGTGCCCCCGGCGAGCGCTTCGAAGAACGGCCCCACCGCCACCGCCGCCGGGGGCGGGCTGTAGACGATCTCCAGCGGGTACTGGAAGCTGACCCCGATCCAGTCGTAGGCCGGAACGACGATCGGCGGCGCGGTCGGATTCTGCTTCACCCATTCGCCGACGAGGGCGACCTCGGCCGGGGTGAACGGGCTGCGTTTCACGAGCACGGTGCGCCACAAGCCCTGGCCGACGACGATGACGTGCCGCTCGGGCGCCTCGACGCCCAGGTCGCGCAGGCCGGCGACCGCGACCGAGGTGAGCCGCTGCACGTCGGTCTTGAAGCGGTTGAGCGCGAGCACGCCGTCGGGGCGGAGCCGGCGGAGCAGCTCGCCCATCGCCTGGCGCGTGTAGAGGTAGCTCTCGTTCAAGGCGAGGCCCGCCGATGCGAAGAACACGCTCTTCGTGTCGACGCCCGAGAGCTGGATCAGATCGAAGCTGTCCGGCGACTGGCGAAGGAAGGTGCGGCCGTCGAGTTGCTGCAGCGTGACTTCGAGCCGATCGTACGGGCGGCCGACGAAGTCGGCGAGGTCGTACCGGACGAGGTCGATCACCGTCCGGTTGATCTCGACGCCGACGACGCGCGACGCGCCGTGATAGAGCGCCGAGAGCACGTCCGGGCCTCCGCCGAGCCCGATGACGAGCACGTCGCGCCTGGGACCCGTCACGTAGCCGCTGGCGTAGACCGTCCGGTCGAAGAACTCGCGCGCCCGCGAGAGATCGCCGCCCACGCCGAGCAGGATCGAGCCGGCGCTCGCGTCCTGCGCGAAGAAGAGCGTCTCGACCGGACCGCCGATCCGTCCCTGCAGCTCCGGGCGCGACGAGGTGAGGCGGTAGACGTCGATGCGGCCGGTGCGGTCCCACCGCGAGAACACCGGCGTCGCCTCGGCCGTGCCGGCGCCGTGCTGGGCGTCCAGCTTCGCGATGCGCGACATGATGACCGCGACCTGGCCGGTCGGATCGGGCTGGAAGGCGAACAGGCGCGGCGCGCCCGCAAACGTCGCGACCAGCGCGAGCGCCGCGACGCCGACGGCGGCGCGCACGCCCGCCGGGCGCGCCGGCGCGAGGAGCGCCCCCGTCGCGACGCCCATGATTCCCACGAGCGCGAGGCTGCGCTCGGCTCCGAAGGCGTCGAGGAACGGGAACACGAGGAGGCACCCAAGCCCCGAGCCGGCGAGGTTGAGGGCGTAGGTGCGCCCGATCCGCTCGCCGCCGCCCACGAGGAGGAGCGTCGTCGTGAGCCCGAACCCGAAGTACGGCAGCACCATCGCGGCCAGCACGACGGCGACCCCGATCCCGCCCGTGCGCACCGCGGGCGACCAGGCGGCGAACAGCACGTGCGCGACGACGATGGCGACCGCGCCGCCGGCGCTCCCGAGTGCCGCGAGTCGGGACGCGCGCTCGGGCGGGAGCGGCGGCAGGATCGCGAGCAGCGTCGCCGCCGCGGAGAGCCCGAGCATGCACATCGCGACCGCGACGTAGATGGAGAGCGGATCGAGGCTGAAGCCGAAGAGCTTCGTCTGCAGGACCTCGAGCGTCAGCACCGCGGCCGAGACGACGACCAGGCCGACGTCCGCACGCCAGGAGGCGCGCGTCTCGGTCATCGGGCGCTCGCAGCGCGCAGGTGCCGGGCGGGCTGAATGGCGGTCGCGAATAGTCTCCAGCCCGGGTGGCTGTCAACGACGGCGAGGCGCGCCGCGCGCGCGGAAGAATGGTCGGCGTCAGGGATCCACTGCGGCGGCCGACCGCCCCTCTCCTCCTTCCAGGGCGCCCGCTAGATCGGCCGGCCTGGATTCAACTTCCGGACAATCGCTCATCCTCGGGCAGTCGACCGCTTGCAGACTGTCTCGTGGGAGGTGATCCCTGCACGCGATTATCCGGACGGCGCCGCGGGATAACGCTCCCGCAGGCTCGGCGCAACGACGAAGGATTGGCGAGTTCCGACGCTGAGTTGCTGGACAATCCCCGAGCCTCGCGGCACGGTATTACATGGGCGGAGTTGGGGATTATGCGGGGCCGTCCAAATGTCGTTGGCCAGGTGACGAACGATGAACGCGGTGGAGCGCGAGAAGCAGTACATCCGAAAGTGGCGTTCAACGGCCATGCGCGGAAGCAGCACGGCGATGATGAACGTCGCCGCGGCATACCGAATCCTCGGTAACTGGCG
>DATJZY010000184.1 GCA_035577985.1 Candidatus Eisenbacteria bacterium | reverse complement strand
GTCGCGCCGCTACGCAGGCGCCTCCGCCTCGCCCCCGGCCACGCGACGTCGCGGCGGCGCGGCGCTTCGCTGGCGCCGTCGGCGAACGCTTCAGGAGGCAGTCGAGTCGTGGCGAGCGCGCATTGTTGGGGGAGTGTGTTGGTCGCGAGATCGGGGGCGTGGCGGAGGCGCCTGCGTAGCGGCGCGACGAAATGTGGGGCCGGGACGGATGGGGTGTTTTGTCGCGCGGCGGAGCCGAAGCCGCAGCCTCGCCCCCGATCTCGCGGCACCGACGTGCGGCGACGCCCGGGTCAGCGACCCGCCACGGCGGACGGGCGCTTGAACGCGGTCCAGCCGCGGTCGCAGGAGATCACCGCGCCGGTGAGGCTCGACGCCTCGTCGGAGGCGAGGAAGACGGCGAAGGCGGCGATCTCCTCCGGCGGCTGCAGCCCCATGGCGTGGTCGTGCGCGAACGCGTCGCGGAAGGTGTCGTTGCCGAAGATGAGCGCGTTCATCGGCGTGTCGACGTAGCCGGGGCAGATGGCGTTCACGCGGATGCCGAGCTGGCCGCAGCCGGGTGCGAGCGACTTCGTCAGCCCGGCGACGCCTGCTTTCGATGCCGCGTATGCGTCCACCATGCCGAGCGGCTGGATCGCCATGGACGAGGCCGTGTTGATGATGGCCGCTCCCGGGCGGTGCGCCATCACGGGAATGGCGTGCTTGCAGCATAGGAAGACGCTCGTGAGGTTCACGCGGATGACGTGATCCCAGTCGTCCTCGGCGATGTAGGGAGTGAAGCCGTCGCGCCCCACCGGGGCGATCCCCGCGTTGTTGTAGAGGATGTCGAGCCCGCCCATGGTGGCGACGGTCGTGTCGACGAGCGCCTTCGCGTCGGCGCGGCTCGCGGCATCGGCGCGCACGAACCTGGCCTCCCGCCCCTGGGCGCGGATCAGGCGGACCGTCTCCTCGCCTCCGGCGGGATCGACGTCGGAGACGACGACGCGTGCGCCCTCGCGGGCGAAGGCGAGCGCCCCGGCGCGGCCGAGGCCCGAGCCGGCCCCGGTGATGATCGCGACGCGGTCTTCGAGGCGCATGCGGCGCTCATAGCACAGGCGCGCCCGGCCGCGTCGAGACCGGCCCCGGAAACGGATCGGGCCGCTCGCCGATGGGCGAGCGGCCCGATTGAAAGCGACCCGGTATGGGGCCGGCTACTGGGCCGGGCACTCCTGCGGCGTGGCGCAGCTCGCGCACGCGGCCAGGCACTGGCTGAACGCCGTGTTGCAGGCGAGGAAGAGCTCGTCGAGGCTCGACCGGCAGTCGAGCAGGCACTGCAGGTTCGCGAGGCGACGCTGGTTCGCGCAGGCGTCGAGATCGGTGATCTCGCCGCGGTCGAAGCGCTCGCGGCACTCGTCGAGACCCTGGCGCAGGGTGTCCTGGCAGCCGAGGATCGGGGGCGTCACGGTGTCGTCACCGTTGATGCAGACCTGCTGCTGGGTATCGAGCGGGGCGCGGCAGGCATCGTTGGTCGCCTGACACGCCTGGGCGCAGGCGAGACCCGGCCCGAAGCACTGCGACTGACGGGTCTTGAAGTCGCTGACGCAGCCAAGGCGGCAGGTCTGGAGGGTTCTGCGCGCCGTCCGGATGCATTGCCGGCTCACGTCGGTCGTCGCGTGCGTCGTGCCGGCCACCACGAGCAGGGCGGCCAGTGCGGCCATGGCGGCGAGAGTTGTGCGTCGGATCATTGATCTCCTCCTTCGGGCGACGTTCGGACGTCCTGGGTCATAAAGCAGAGTCGGTGCCATGCTGGCAAGGGAAAACAGGGTAAAACCCTTGAGATATCGGGGGAAAACGTCCTCCGAACCCGTGCAACGACGCACCGTCTTGCACCGGCGCATCACTGGACGCCGGGGTCGTACGACTCCTGTCCGCCCGCCGCGGCACTCCCTATAGCCAGCCGGCTCGCTTGAGGCGCCAGTACATCGTGACGGCGATGGCCGCCATCGCCGCGAGCCCGATGGGATACCCCCACCGCGAGTGCAGCTCCGGCATGTACTCGAAGTTCATGCCCCAGATGCCGGCGAGCAGCGTCATGACCCCGAAGATGGCCGCCCACCCGGCGAGGGTCTTCATGACCTCGTTCTGCCGGATGGAGGTGAGCGACAGGTTCGCATCGAGCGCCGAAGAGAGGAGCTCGCGCAGGCTGTCCACGTGATCGTTGATGCGGACGACGTGGTCGTAGACGTCGCGAAAGTACGGACGGCACTCGTCGGCGATGAGACCCTGGTCGTAGCGGACCAGGCGGTTGCACACGTCCATCAGCGGCGAAACGGCGCGCTTGAGGCTGATGAGGCCGCGTTTCAGATCGTAGATGCGCTCGGTCGTGTCGCGCTGTGCGCGGCCGTCGAAGATGGCCTCCTCGAGGCCCTCGAGCTCCTCCTCGAGCGCGTCGACCACCGGGAAGTAGTTGTCGACCACGAAGTCGAGGATGGCATAGAGGACGAAGGCCGGGCCGTGGACGAGGAGGTGCGGCGTGCTCTCGCAGCGCGCGCGCACCTGCGCGTACGAGAGCGACGCTCCGTGGCGCACGGTCACCACGGAGCGGCTCGCCACGAAGATGTGCGTCTCGCCGAGGTCGACCAAGTGCTCGGTCGCGTTCCACGACGCCGTCCGGATCGCGATGAAGAGGCTCGCGCCGTACTCCTCGAGCTTCGGCCGCTGGTGGGCGCAGTGCGCGTCCTCGACCGCGAGGTCGTGGAGACCGAGCTCGGCCTGGATCTTCTTCAGGATGTCCTCCGACGGCTCGTGCAATCCGATCCACACGAAGTGGCCGTCCATGGCCACGTAGTCGCTGATGGCCTCGAGGTCGAGGTCGGCGACGCGGCGGCCGTTCGCATAGGCCGCGCAGTTGACGATCATGCCGTCGGCGGATGCCATCTCACGGCGTGGATGCCGTAGTCGCCTTGTTGCACGCCGTGAGGCAATCGTCGAAGCGCCCCATGCAGGCCTGCAGGGTAGGGGCGGCGTCGGCGGCGCACTTCTGCTTGCACTTGAGCGCCTTCACCTTGGCCGCGACCTGACACTTCTTCTGGTCGGGCTCGACCCGGCACTGCTGCATGTCGACCTTCTGGTCGCCGCCGCAGGCGAGCTTGCAGCCCTCCTGGTCGACCTGCGGCTGGGACCGGCACTTCGCCTGCTCGGCGATGCAGGCCTTGGGGCAGTCGGCGTGCGATCCGAAGCACCCGACGAGATCCGTCTCGAACCCTTCGCGGCAACGGTCGGTCGCCGCCTTGATGCACGTGCGCTCGTCGCCGCGCACGCGCTTCACGCACCGCCCGATCTCGGGATCGGGCTTCGCCTTGTCCGCGGCCGCCGCCCCCGGCGTGGCACAGGCCAGGAGCACGAGGGCGGCGACGACGCGGAGCACGCGCTCAGCCCTTCTTCATCTCCCAGGCGACCTTCGAGTCCTGGCCGCCCGTGACGGTGACCTTCTGGGTCGTCTTCCCGAGCACTTCGTGCCACACCTCGACCTCGTACTCGCCCGGCGGGAGCTCGGTGATCGTGAAATTGCCGTCCTTGTCGGTGACGGCGTAGTAGGGCTGGTCCATCGAGAGCCAGTACGCGTGCATCCACGGATGCGCGTCGCACTTGACGGCGATCGGCCACTCGGGCTTCTCGACCTTCCAGTCCGCCTGCTTCTGGAACTTCGGCATGGCGCGGTTTGCTTCGGGGTTCACCTTGCCCTGTACGTGCACGTTGTGCAGCACGCCGTCCGGGTTCAGCACGCGCACCGTGCTGCCGGCGGGAAAGGCGAGCACGTGCGGGTTGTACTCGCAGCCCTTCTGGTCGAACACGACCGGATCGGTCGGCACGGTCAGCGGCTTCCCCTTGGTCGCCTTCACGACCACGACCGCGTTGGCGAGGCCGCCGTTCGCGCCGACCAGGAGGTCGGGCTTGGTCTTCTCCTTGCCGCACGCGTCGTTGTCCTTGGTCACCTCGAACTTCTCGGGCGCGGGCGCGGTGCCCGCGAACTTCACGGTGCCCGACACCGAGCCGCCGCCGGTCACGGCGCCGCCTTCGTAGGCTCCCGCCGTGCCCGCGAGGGCGAGGGCGAGCACCATTCCCGTGTTGAGAATCGTCCGTCGCATTCCATATCCTCCTTGGGGTCTGTTGGCTGATCGTCTGGACGCTACTGCGTGGCTCCGGGTCCGCTCGCCACGGCCGCGGCCTGGGTCGGCTTGGTCTCGGGGAGCCCGAGCGAGAGCACGTATTCCTGGAGCGCCTTCATCTGCTTCTCGTCGTCGCCGCCCAGCACGTCGGGCGGCCCGTCCGGATTGTCCGGGTCGGCGTAGAAGCTCGGCATCTTCGTGCCGGGCAGCAGCTTCTGCGGATCGTGGATCCATTCGAGGATCCACTCCGGATAGAGCCGCTGGTGGGCCATGGCGAGGTTCGGTGCCCAGCTGTCGGGTGACCCCTCGGGGGTCTGCGAGCCGCGCACGTGGCAGCTGAAACACTGGAAGACGTCGGGCGAGGCGAGCGTCTCGCCCGCCTTCACGAGCTGCGGATCGAGCGTCGTGCGATCGACGTACGTGTACGGCACGGTCTTGTGGTCGACGGCCGCGAAGTAGCGCAGCGCCGTCTCGGTCTCGTGGTCGTCGAGGCCGAACGTGGGCATGCGCACCTTCAGCCACGGCCGAATCGGCGTCGGTGCCTTCAGGAACCGGAAGAGCCAATTCGACTGCACCTTCTTCCCCTCGCCTCGCAGGTTCGGCGGCGCCATGCTGGGCGAGTCCTCGTAGAGCCGGCGGATGTTGCCGCCCCGCTCCTCGATGATGTGGCAACCGGTGCAGTTGTAGCGCGCGATGAGACGCCGGCCGTCGACGATGTCCTTCTCGTCGGCGCGCTGCGAGCGATACTTCGCCGGCACCTTCTGCTCGGTGCGGCTCGCGAGGAACACCTTCAGCGCCAGCACGTCCTCGTCGGCGAGGTCGAAGCGCGGCATCACCTGCTCGATCCACTTGGTCGCGTAGCCACGCGGCTCCTTCAGCTTGTGGATCGTCCAGGTGTCCCAGTCCTCCTTCAGGTCGGTGCGATCCCCGAAGAAGAGCTCCTCGTGCGTCTTGCCGCCGAACGACGTGAGCTCGGCGCCGATGCGCGATTCGTTCTCCATGCCGGGGATGTCGTGGCATCCCGGGCACCCGTACTTGCGGACGAGCTTCTCGCCGGCCGCGATGTTCGCGGGATCGGTCAGCTGCTTCTCGAGCTCCGCATCGGCCGGGCTCTTCGTCCCGAGCGTCACCAGGTACGCCGTCACCGCCTGCGCCTCCTCGTCGCTGAGCCGCAGGTTCGGCATGCGGGCGACGCTGGAGTAGTGCCGTGGGTCCTTGATCCAGTGGTATATCCAGCGCGCGTCGGTCTTCTCCGAGATCTTCGAGAGGTTCGGCGCGATGTCCTTGTTGGCGCCGAGCTGCCCGGCCACCTCGTCCTCGGCGAGCGCGTGACAGGCGCGACAGCCGAGCTGGTCCATCAGCTCGCGCCCGCGCTTCACGTGCACATCGTCGGTCGGGACGGCGACGGCCGGGTTGTCGTCGAGCCACTTGTCGCTCGTGTCCTTCGTGGTGCTGAGCAGGTAGGCCGCGATCTGCATGGCGCTCTGCTCGTGACCCTCCTCCTTGAAGAGGAAGTTCGGCATGCGCGTGCGCGGCCGGTAGGCGTGCGGGTCGGCGATCCAGCGCACGAGCCACCCGTGGTCCGCCTTGGCGCCGATGCGGCGCAGCGACGGCCCGACGATGGAGATGCCGTTCTCCTTGGAGAGCTCCTCGTAGCCCTCGGCCAGGTGGCAGCCGTGGCAGCCGAGCTCGACGAAGAGCTTCTCGCCGCGAGCCGCGGTATCCGCCCCCTCGAGCCCGTCGAGCGCCGCGTGACACTTGATGCAGTTCGTCTGGATCTTCTCCTTGCGGAAGAGCGCGTGCTCCTCGCGCAGGTGCATCGCGTGCTCTTCGCCGGTCTCGTCGACCCAGCCCGCGTGCGCGGCGCGATCGCTGTTCACGGCCGGCCCGTCGCCGTTGTGGCACGGCGTGCAGCCGAACTTGTCGTACGGATGCTTGCCCAGGTACAGCTCGCGCTTGGGGTGGGTCTTCCACGGGTTCGCCTGATCTTCGAACCCGGGCTTGTCGATCGCGGAGTGGCACGACACGCAGCGGTCGACGCGCGCCACCGGCTGGAAGTAGTTGTTGCGATCGAACTCCTCCAGCACCACCTGCTGGATCTTCGGGATCTTCGGCTGCCAGTCCATGCCGAAGTACGGCGCCGAGTCCTTCGGGCCCGGCAGGTAGCCGAGCGAAACGGTCTCGAGCTTGCCCTGCAGGTCGTCGCGCTTGGCCGTGAGCTTGCCGAGCGCCTCCTCGGCGACGAGGAGCTCGCGCTGCTTCGCCTTGATCTCGTCCTGGGTGTCGGCGATCGCCTTCTGCGACTCGTCGTAGATGCGCTGGCGCTCGGCCTTGGTCTGCTCGCCCTCGGCGATCTTCTTCTCCCAGCGCTCGACCTCCTCGGCGTGGCCGTGGTGGAGCGCCTCGTCGTGGAGATAGCGCCACTCCTCGAGCTCGCTCTTGATGAAGCGCAGGCTCAGGTCCTTGCCGAGGTCCTCGCGCGTCAGCTGCGCGACCTTCGCCTCGAGCGCCTTGATCTCCTGCGCGACGTCGCCGCCGGTGACGCGCGCCCGCGCTTCGTTCACCTTCTTCACGGCCTCCTGATAGGCCGGGTCGGCGTCGAGCTTCGCCTGCTCGTCGGCGATCTGCTGCTTCACTTTGCCGATCTCGAGGCGCGCGAAGCCGGCCTGATACTTCTTCCACGGCCGGCGAAAGATGTTGTCGTCGGCGACGGCCCACAGGCCTCCGACGAACAAGAGGAGCGAGAGGATCAACCACACCGCCCCGTAGGAGCGCTTCTCGTCATCGGTGACCGAAGTGCGTCGTGCCATGCTGTTCAGCTCATGCCCTTCGCTCGAGCAGCCGGCCGACGAAGAAGAATCCGAGGCCCGCGAGCGTCAAGTACAATTCCTTCCACATGTCGTCCCGCACCATCCCGAGGTACAGGCCGAGCCCCACGTCGGCGAACCCGACCGCCTGTAGAACCTTCGCGAAGTAGAACACCGCGGCTCGCCATTCCTCGGCGCGGGACCACCGCGATCAGATGTTGATGCTGAAGTACGGCGTCTTCAGCACCATCACGTACTTCAGGTTGAAGAGATGGCGCGCCAGCATCTTCGCCACCGTGGCCCACATGTTCACCAGCAGAAACCCCGTGAGAAAGAAGCGCGGCCATCCCCACCGCTCCATGAAGTCGTCGAAGTCGTCGCCCTTCACCACCTTGCACATGTAGTAGAAGGCGATCATCGATCCCACGAGGAAGAGCACGACGACGACCGCGCCGACGATCGTGGCGGTGGTCTCGTCGCGCACGCCGAGCATGAACGGAAGATCCTTGTTCGTGAGGGACTCGACCTTGTGCGGATCCCACTTCTCCCAGAACCAGAACCAGTTCCAGCCGGGTCCGCGCAGGAACGTGCCGATGATGATCAGCGACACCCACAGGATGTGGAACCCCAGGATGAAGGTCAGGAGCTCCCACTTCCGCTCCCGCCAGCAGTAGTAGCCGTTCCCCTTCGGATTGATGTCGATGTACGGGATGACCATCAGCCCGACGATGATGAGGCTCGGCAGCACGACGCCGGCGTGCCAGGGGTCGAAGAAGACGAGCATCTCCTGCAGGCCGAGGAAGTACCACGGCGCCTTGGACGGATTCGGCGTGCGAGCGGGATTCGCGGGTTCCTCGAGCGGCGCGTCGACCAGGAGTGCCCACACGACGAGGAAGAGCGTCACGATGATCGCGCACAGGAACTCGGCGCGCACGAGGTGCGGCCAGGTGTGCACCTTGTCGTCGCCGGGGCCGGTCGCCTTCTTGAGGGTCACCTCGACCCGCTTGCCGGCGGGGGCCAGCGGGGCCTTCGCTTCGGGCGTCGCCATCGCTCAGCTCTCCTCGGCGTCCTCGCGCTCGGCCGACTTCTGCGCGGAGCGGAAGAGCAGCGCGAGCACCATCATGAACAGGAACGGAATGACCATCACGCGGCCGCCGGGGACGACGTACGAGATCCCGGCGAACACGAAGTAGACCACGGCCCAGCGAATCGCCGACGGCATCATGCCCTCAGAGGCTCGGCCCCGAGAAGCCGTCGCGGCGGATGCGCCAGAAGTGGACCGCGAGGAAGAGACTCGTCACGAGCGGGATGAAGATGCAGTGCAGGATGTAGAACCGCATCAGCGTGTGCGGCCCGATCTCGCCGCCGCCGAACAGGAAGGCGCGTGCGTCGTAGACGTTGTTGAGGCCCGGGACGAGCTCGTGGCCGGGCCCCTCGTGCCCGAGGATCGGCGTCGCGCGTCCCATGTTCGATCCGACCGTCACGGCCCAGATCGAGAGCTGGTCCCACGGCAGCAGGTAGCCGGTGAACGAGAGCAGCAGCGTCAACACGAGCAGGATCACGCCGACCACCCAGTTGAACTCGCGTGGCGGCTTGTACGAGCCGGTCATGAAGACGCGGAACATGTGGAGCCAGACGGCGATCACCATGGCGTGCGCCGCCCAGCGGTGCATGTTCCGCATGAGCATCCCGAACGGCATGTCGTACTCGAGGTACTTCATGTCGGCGTACGCGTACTCGGCCGTGGGGCGGTAGTAGAACATGAGGTAGACGCCCGTGACGGTCGTCACGAGGAACATGAGGAAGGTGATGCCGCCCATGCACCAGGTGAAGCGGATGCGCGTCGCATGCCGGCGCACCTTGGACGGATGCAGGTGGAGGAAGACGTTCCCCGAGACCATGAGCACGCGATTGCGCGGCGTGTCGTCGTAGCCGTGGCGGAAGATCGACTGCCACACCGGCGATTCGGTGATCTGCTGCTTCAGCTCGTCCCACTTGCTCATCGGATCACACCTTCAGGTAGGCACCGGGCTTGTCCCACTGCCCCTTCTCGAAGAGGTACTTGACGCTCTTGTCGATCTGGATCTGACCGTCGTCGGCCTTGGTGATGCGCAGGCGCTCGAGCGGTCGCGGCGCCGGGCCCTCGAAGTTGATGCCGCTCTTGTAGAAGCCGCTGCCGTGGCACGGACACTTGAACTTGTTCTCCGCCGGCAGCCAGCGCGGCGTGCACCCCAGGTGGGTGCACTTGGCGAAGAGCGCGTACATGCCCTTCTCCTCGTGGATGATCCACACGCGCTGGTCCTTCTGGAACTTGGTCGACACCTCGCCGATCGGGAAATCGGACGGGACGCCCGCTTTGAACGTCGAGGGCGGCTGGAAGAGGATGCGGGGGAACGCCGAGCGCACGGCGGCGAGCAGCGTCAGGCCCGAGAAGGCGCCGAAGATGCCCCAGCCGAAGCGTCCGAACACGTCGCGCCGGGACCACAGGCTGCCCATCGCGGCCTTCTCCTTGGCGCGCTTCCCCCGCTCGAGCTGCTGCTCGATCCGGCGCTGATCGGCGACGAGCGCCTTCTCTTCGGCAGAGCTCGGCTTAGCCATCGGTCCTGCTCCCCCAGCGTTGGTTGTCGCAGAGAGCCCGTGGACCCTCAAAATGAAATTCGCTCAGCGCATGCATTAGCGGGACTCCTGCCCTTTCAACGTCGTACCAGGACCATGACGATGCCCCAGAAGCCCATCACGAGCGACACCGCGAGGAGCCCGAGGCCGACCGGCGCGAAGAGGAGGCACATCGGGAGGGCGACGACGAAGAGCAGGATCGCC
>DATJZY010000183.1 GCA_035577985.1 Candidatus Eisenbacteria bacterium | reverse complement strand
CCGCAGGCGAGCTTGCCGTGCGAGCCGTTTGCGTTGCCGAACTCGTCGCAACAGGAGACGCCGAGGAACGCCACGTCGATCTTGAGCTCTCCCGTCTGAAGGAGGTGCACCCGGCCTCCGTGCGAGTGGATGTGGACGGGGCGCTTCATCACCCCATTCGAAACTGCTTCGGCCAGCTTGCCGCGCAATCCAGACGTATAGATCTGGGTGATGACACCGCTCTCGATGTGCGCCAGCAGCGGATCGTGACAGTTGAGCAGCGAGCTCGACGCGAGCGTCAGGTTCTTGAAGCCGAGCCGCGCCAGCGTATCGACGACCTGGTTGATCACCTTGTCGCCCTCGCGGAAGGCGTGATGGAAGGAGATGGTCATCCCGTCCGCGAGCCCCGAGCGTCGGATCGCCTCTTCGAGCGACTTGCACAGCTTGCGGTGCAGCTTGGTGTCGGCGCTCGAGAGATAGGGCGTCTCCGCGTTGGCCCCTGCGAACGGTTGCAACGAGGTGAGCTCGGGATCCTGCGTCTTCAGTCGTGCCAGGGCATCGTTCGTGTTCATGGCCATCTTCCTTTATTCGACCTGAAGTTCCTGTCAGGAGGCCGCGGCGATCTGCAGAGTCATTTCCGCCTCATCGATCACCGGCGGGTCGATCATCTTGCCGTCGAGTGACACCACTCCCAGTCCCTTGCGATGTGCCTCGTCCGCGGCGGCGAGAACGCGCTTCGCATGATCCACCTCGTCCGGCGTCGGTGCGTAGGCTGCGTGCAGCAGGGGGATCTGCTTCGGGTGGATCAACGACTTGCCGTCGAACCCGAGCTCCTTCGCGATCTTGACCTCCCGGAGGAAACCCTCGTCGTCGTTCACGTTGCCGTACGCGACGTCGAAGGCATCGATGTGCGCCGCGCGCGCGGCATGCAGCACGGCGGCCCGCGCGTAGAACAGCTCCGGCTCCGAGCCGCCGCTGCGCTTCGTGTGCATGTCGACCAGGTAGTCGAATCCGGCGAGGGCGATCGCGACCATCCGCGGGGACGCGGTCGCGATCGCGACGGCGTTCACGACGCCGGACGCGGACTCGATCGCCGCCATCAGCTTCGTGTCGCCGGACGGGCGACCGCAGGCCTTCTCGATCCGCGCCACGTGCGCCTCGAGCTGGTGGATGTCCTCGGCGGTCTCCGTCTTGGGCAGGCGCACGATGTGGGCGCCCCCTCGGACCGCAGCTTCCAGATCCTTCAGCCCGAACTCCGTATTCAGCTCGTTGACGCGCACGACGGTCTCGATCTCGCGATAGGCCGGGTGCCGCAGCGCCTGGTACACCAGCAGGCGCGCGGAATCCTTCTCGCGCGGCGAGACCGCGTCCTCCAGGTCGAACATGATCGAGTCCGGCTTGAAGACGAACGTCGTGCTCAGCATTGCCGCGTTATCGCCCGGGACGAAGAGCATGCTCCGACGTAGCTTCATGACAGCTTCTCCCAATCCAGCTGATCCGAAGCGCAGCCGCGCAGGACGGCTGCCTGCACCCGCGCCCGGATGACACAATCCAGGGCACCCTTGTCCTCGATCACGATGGCCGCCTCAGTGACCGACAGCGCGTCCAGGGTGTCCGTGACGACGCGCTCGATCTGCTTGCCGAACTGCTTGAACACCTCGCTCTGGATCACGATGTCGCGAGTCCCTTTGCCGCCAGGGGCGACCTTGACCAGCAGATCGCTGGATTCCAGGGTGCCGGCGACGGCCTCCTTGATGACCTTCATGCGGTTTGCCCTCTCGTTGGGATGGTGCTCCCGGTTGCCGGGAATCTTCTCTCGAGGAGCTGCAGCGTGGTCGCGGGGACGAGCGCTGCGATCCTTCCGAAATCGTGCTGCGCGAGGAGCCGTCTCACTTCGGTCGCGGAGATGGGCACGCCGCTGACGGAAGCACGGGGGATCTCGACGACGCCGATCGGCGGCGCCGCGGACGCCGCCTCCTCGAGCCACTGCTTCATTTGCGTGTTGTAGCTGTTGGTGACGCGATCGAAGGGCTCCGTTCCCACGTACCGGTGCGTGATGCCCAGCGCGGGTGCGATGTATTCGCGAAACAGGAGCAGGTCGATCGCGGCCCAGCTCCGCTC
>DATJZY010000182.1 GCA_035577985.1 Candidatus Eisenbacteria bacterium | reverse complement strand
CGATCCTCGCCCTGTTCGTCGTCTACCACCTGCTGCACCTGACGGCCGGCAAGGTCGGCTTCCAGCCCGGCGCATACCAGCACCTGGCGGTTCACCACAATGTCGAGGCTGCCTTCTCGGTCTGGTACGTGGCGCTCTTCTACGTAATCGCGATGGCGTGCCTGTGCCTGCACCTTGACCACGGCATCTGGAGCATGTTCCAGACGCTCGGCTGGAACGACGCGCGCACTACGCCGCTGCTCCGCGCGGTGTCACGCGGCCTCGCGCTCGTCGTCTGCGTCGGATTCATCTCCGTCCCCGTCTCCGTGTGGGTCGGCTGGCTGCGTTGAAAGGAGAGATGCGATGTCCACTCTTCCCAGCGAGGGACAAGGCCTGCGGCCGGACTCGGCGCCGAAACCGGAACCGCTCCTGGACGCGAGGATTCCCGACGGGACGATCGAGCAGAAGTGGGACCGCTGCCGCGCCGAGATGAAGCTCGTGAATCCCGCCAACCGGCGGAAGCACACCATCCTGATCGTCGGCTCGGGCCTCGCCGGTGCCGCCGCGGCGGCGACGCTCGGCGAGCAGGGCTACCACGTGCACTGCTTCTCGTTCCACGACACGCCGCGCCGCGCCCACTCGATCGCCGCCCAGGGCGGGATCAACGCCGCCAAGAACTACCGCAACGACGGCGACAGCATCTTCCGCCTGTTCAAGGACACGGTGAAGGGCGGCGACTTCCGCGCCCGCGAGGCCAACTCGTACAGGCTGGCGCAGGTCAGTGTCGAGATCATCGACCAGTGCGTCGCCCAGGGCGTGCCCTTCGCCCGGGACTACGGTGGCCTGCTCGAGACGCGCTCCTTCGGCGGCGTCCAGGTCGAGCGGACCTTTTACGCACGCGGCCAGACCGGCCAGCAGCTCCTGCTCGGGGCCTACCAGGCGCTGGAGCGCCAGATCGCGGCGGGGACGGTGACGATGCATCCGCGGAGCGAGATGCTCGACCTCGTCGTCATCGACGGCAAGGCGCGCGGCATCGTGACGCGCAATCTCGAGACCGGCGCAGTCCGTTCGCACGTCGGCGACGTCGTGGTGCTTGCCACCGGCGGCTACAGCAACGTCTTCTACCTCTCGACGAACGCCAAGGCGTCGAACTGCACCGCCATCTGGCGGGCGCATCGCAGGGGCGCGCTCTTCGGCAATCCGTGCTTCACGCAGATCCATCCGACCTGCATCCCGCAGTCGGGCGAGCACCAGTCGAAGCTGACCCTCATGTCGGAGTCGCTGCGCAACGACGGCCGCGTCTGGGTTCCGAAGAAGAAGGGCGACACGCGCGGGGCGAACGACATCCCGGAGAGCGAGCGCGACTACTATCTCGAACGCCGCTACCCGAGCTTCGGCAACCTCGTGCCGCGCGACGTCGCCTCGCGTGCCGCCAAGGAGGTCTGCGACGAGGGTCGCGGTGTCGGGCCGGGCGGCCACGGCGTCTACCTCGATTTCGCCGATGCGATCGCACGCCTCGGGCTCGACGATGTCCAGGCGAAGTACGGCAACCTCTTCGAGATCTACGAGCGCATCACGGGGGACGATGCCTATCGCGTGCCGATGCGGATCTATCCGGCTCCGCACTACACCATGGGCGGTCTGTGGGTCGACTACCACCTGATGTCGACGATTCCTGGGCTCTTCGTCGCCGGCGAAGCCAACTTCTCCGACCAGGGCTCGAATCGGCTCGGCGCGAGCGCGCTTATGCAGGGGCTGTCCGACGGCTACTTCATCCTGCCCGCCACCGTGCCGGACTACGTGGCCAGCGCGAAGGTCGAGAAGGTCGATGCCTCGCACCCGGCGTTCCGCGGGGCCGAAGAGCAGGTTCATCGACGCACGCAGGCGCTCCTCGCGACCCACGGGCGACGAACCGTGCACGCCTTCGCCACCGAGCTCGGCCGGCTCATGTGGGACGAGTGCGGCATGGCGCGCTCGGACGCCGGACTGCGACGGGCGCTCGCGAAGATCCCCGAGCTGCGCGAGGAGTTCCAGAAGAACATCCGCGTGCTCGGGAGCGGGGAGGAGCTGAACCAGTCGCTCGAGAAGGCCGGCCGCGTCGCGGACTTCCTGGAGCTGGCGGAGCTCATGTGCACGGAC
>DATJZY010000181.1 GCA_035577985.1 Candidatus Eisenbacteria bacterium | reverse complement strand
CCTCAGAAGACGAACTCGAACTGGAACCGGACGTTGTCGCGGTCGCGGACGGTCCCGAACTGCCCCGTGGGGGCTCCCGAGATGTGCGTGAAGTCGAAAATCACCCGGAAGGGGTCCCGCACGAGTTGTACTCCGGGCTGGAGGACCAAAGTGCCCTGCCAGTCGTAGAACATGCCGAGCGACGGCACGATCCGGCCCCCCGAATACGACGTGGTGATGAGCAGGGTCTGCAGGAAGTGGTTGTCGCTCAGGGGGTACAGGCGGGGTTGCAGCGGGCACGCGTGCTTCTTCCCGGGCTTGCCGCACCCACCGCCGAGGACGGCGAACTGGTTGTTCGGGTCGTTCGGGTTGCCGATGATCGGCGTCTGCGAGCCGACCGCAATGTTGCGGTACGGCACCGGCAGCACGAGGTCGCCCGGCGAGTCGAAGACGTGCTTGTAGAAGAGCTGCGTCGAGAAGAAGAACGTCTGTGTCGGGTTGAGGAAGCGGATGAAGCGGTTGACGTCGAGGCCGAGCGACATGTTGAACGAGTCGCGCTTCAGCACCGTGCCGTACAGTGGCTGCTTGCGCGCGCCGAAGGGGTCGATGAACGTCGGGTAGACGAACGGATTGAGACCGCCCTCGGTGTTGTTCTGGGCGACGAGCCGGTTGTATCCGGGGGTTCCCTTGGCGGCGAGCGTGTCGTTCGGGTTGCCTCGGCCCTGGCGGTTCATCGGCTCGCCGTTGAAGTACGCGACTTCCGAGCGGACGATCGTGTACCAGGAGGGCACCGGGAACGTGATCGACGCGCCGCTGATCGGCACGCGCGGGAAGTTCTGGTAGGCGACCAGCGGATTGCAGAAGCGCGCCGTGTTGCTCGCGGTCGTCTCGCCGGCGCACTGCTTCACGCCCGGAAGGCGAAAGGAGACGCCGGGCACGTCCAGGTAGGTGTAGTAGTGCGCCAGGGTCGCAGTCACGTCCATGGCGGTGAACACGAGCCGAGCCCCTCCGCGGATGGCGGTGGGGTCCGGCGCCTTCACGATTGTGTTGATCGACGGGTTCGGGCTCGCGATGCCGCCGGGCGCCCAGGGCGAACCGTTCGGAATTCCCGGAACGGTCGCGACGCGGCTTCCGTTCGCCGCGAAGCCCTCGATGAACATGTCCTGCAGCGGCCCGACGTTGCCGATCTGGTAGCTGGTGCGGACCATCTCGATCGGGAGGCGGCGTTCGTCGAGGGCGATGAAGAATCCGCCGAAGCTGTCGTCGAGCGGATTGATGTTGTCGAGCAGGCGAAACACGTCGGTCTCGCCCCAGGCGAGCACCTGCCGGCCGACGCGCATGAAGAGCGGGCCCTTTTCCCAGTCGAGATAGGCGGTGAACAGCCGGTTGCGGATCTGCGCGTTGCGCAGCAGCCGGTCCGTTCGCTCGCGGATGTACGCTTCGGGAAGCTGCCGCGAGAGGTTCACGCCCAGCGCCGGGATCGAGATGTTCGGGACGTTCAGCCGAACCCGGCGCAGCTTGTCCGCCGATTCGCTGTACTCGCTCGGCCCGTAGGCGTAGATGCCCTCGCCTTCGAACCGGTACTCGAGCGTGTACTTCCACGTGGACGCGGTCTTCCAGCCGGTGGTGCCGAGAAGCTGATCGAAGAGACCGAACAGCCGCGCGAAGCCCCAGCCGCTGTTGGCGATCCGCGTGATGTCGTGATCGTAGTCGAGCTGAAGGAAGTAGCGGTTCTGGCGGACGTGGCCGACGCCGGAGCCGGGATAGTTGAGCGGGTTCGCGTCCTCGGCCCCGATCTCTTCGACGCCGACGCGCACGGCGGTGTACGCGCGCGCGCTCAGCTTCATGTCGCCCTTGGCGTCGAGGTCGTACGCCCAGCCGACGCAGGGACCGACGATCGTCGCGAACGCGACGACCAGTGGCAACGCGATCGTGAGCTGCCGCCGGATCGCTTTCGTCATCGAAACCCCCCTCCGATCGGCCGAAGCGTCTTATGTGTACGAGGCGCCGCCTTATAAGAAGCCGAGATGAAGGGTGTCAAGGATTTTGGCGGTTCGCTCGTGCCGAGCGGCGCCAATTCGGTTGCGAACCGCGCGCGGGTGGCCTACAACCGCGCCTTCACACACTCGAGCCCCGGAGGGACACATGGCGTGGTTCACACGCCGCGGTCTGGGGGGTTGCTGGTGGGGTGGAGGGGCGGCCGCGGTCGCATCGCTCGTAGTGATCCTGACGCCGCGCGTCGGCGTCGCGAACGAGAGCACAGTCTTCACGACGCCTCCCGGCATGGCGCCGGCGGTGCGATTCTGGGTCGACGCCTTCACCCGTTACGGCCGGAACGACGTCGCGATCGTCGACCGGGTCGAGCCCGGCGTCGTGTACGAAGTCGTCCGCGACGTCGCTCCGGGGGACGCTCGCCTCGTCCGCGAGCGCCTCGCGGCCGTCGCCGATCTCCTGACGGCGGCCGCGGTCCGGAGACCGGACGCCCACCTGCTCTTCGGGGTGCAACCCGCGAACGTCGAGGCGTTGGGGCGCCTTCGCATCCAGCGGGGCCTGCGCGAGACGTTCGCCCAGGGTGTGGCGGCCGAGCGGCTCTTCCGCCCTGCCGTCCACCGGGCGCTCGCCGACGCGGGCCTCCCCCTCGATCTCGCGGCGCTCCCGCTCGTCGAGTCGGCATATCATCCGGGCCGGACGTCCGAGGCCGGCGCGAGCGGGCTCTGGCAGCTCACGCCGGAGGTGGCCGAGAAGTACCTCGACGTCGGGGGCAAGTCCGACCAACGGCGGGACCCGTTTCGCGCGAGCCTCGCCGCCGCCCGCTACCTGCGGGATCTCTACGACCAGTTCGAGAGCTGGCCCCTCGCCATCACGGCCTACAACCACGGCCCGACGGGCATCGAGCGCGCGCGTCAGACGGCCGGCACCGACGACCTCGGCGAGATCGTCCGTCGGTACGACGGCCCGGGCTTCGGCTTCGCGTCGAGGAGCTACTACGCCGAGTTCCTCGCCGCCCGGCAGGTCCTGGGGCACGTGCCGGCGTACTTCCCCGAGCTGACGCGGGCCCGCATGGTCAGCTATCGCGTGAAGCGGGGCGACACGCTCGAGCGCGTCGCCAAGCGCCATGGCGTCTCGATTCCCTCGCTGCGCGTCACGAACGGAATCCGGTCGGCGATGATCCGTCCGGGCCAGGTGCTGCTCATCCGTCTGTAGTCGCGGCGTGGGACGCGGGAGTGGGGGGTGCTGGCGCCGCTTCGATTCGGCGCGAAGGTAACGGCCCGACGGGTCGCGCGAGCGTCGAGGATCGAGCTATGGGGAGCGCATGCCGGAGAATCGCGCTGCGCCGTCGACTGCAGAGGTGAGGGCGTTCCACCGGACTCTTTCCAATTGGGGACGCTGGGGAGAGCGCGATCAGTTGGGGGCTCTGAACCTCATCACGCCGGAGAAGCGCGTCGCGGCGGCAGCACTCGTCCGGACGGGACGGACGGTGTCGTGCGCGCGGGCGCTTCCGACCGAGCCCAGCGCGGACAATCCGAGCCCGGTCGTGCACCTCATGACGGGAACGGCGACCGAGCACTACGGCGGCGACTACTTCGCGCTCGCGCCGCACGGCTTCGCCACCACGCACATCGACGCCCTGTGCCACATCTTCCACGACGGGATGCTCTACAACGGCTACCCGATCGAGCGCGTGACGGCGCACGGTGCGCTCGAGCTCGGCATCCACGAGCTGCGCGACGGCGTCGTCTCCCGCGGCGTGCTGCTCGACGTGCCGCGCGCCCTCGGCGTCGCCTACCTCGAGCCGGGGCAGCCGATCTTCCCGGACGACCTCGAGCGCACGGAGCGTCAGCGCGGCGTGGGCGTCGAGGAAGGCGACATCCTGCTCGTCGCCACCGGTCGCTGGACGTGCCGCGACGAGCGCGGACCGTGGGATTCACGAGAGCGCCTGGCCGGGCTCGATGCATCGTGTCTGCCGTGGCTGCGCGAGCGCGGGGTCGCGGCCCTCGGCTGCGACGGCGTCTCCGACGTCCTGCCGTCGCGCGTCGACGGCGTCGTGCTCCCGATCCACACGGTCGCGATCGTCGCGATGGGGCTCCACCTGCTCGACAATCTCGACCTCCGCCGTCTGGGAGAGGTCTGTGGCGCGGAGCGCCGCTGGGCGTTTCTGCTCTCGATCGCGCCGCTCGTGTTGCGCCGCGGGACGGCCTCGCCGGTGAACCCGATCGCGATCTTCTAGTGGACCGACCCAAGACGTCGTCCTGAGTCGGCCTCCCTCACCAGGGACGCGTTTCGCCGACGGGCGGCGTCCAGGTGTCGTCGGCGGGGCGACCCAGCGCTGCGGCCGCGGTGTGGAAGCGGCCCGGCGGTTCGTCCGGGGGCTCGTCGGTGAGGTCGAACGTCCCGTAGTGGACGCCGATCACACGGCTCGCGCGCAGATCGGCGGCGGCGCGCACGGCCTCTTCGGGGTTCATGTGCATCCAGTGCATCATTGCGGCGGGCTCGTAGGCACCGATCGGAACGGCGGCAAGGTCGAAGGGGCCGAGCCGCTCTCCGATCTCGCCGAAGCCGGTGAAGTATCCCGTGTCCCCTGCGTAGTAGAAGCGGCGCGTGGGGCCGCTCACGACCCAGCCACCCCACAGCGTCTCGTTCCGATCGAAGGGGCTGCGCGCGCTCCAGTGCTGCGCCGGCACGCAATGCACGACGACGCGCCCGACGGGGCGCGCGTCCCACCAGTCGAGCTCCTCGACGTTCTCGACGCCGGCCTCGCGCAAGAGGGCGCCGAGGCCGAGCGGAACGAAGAAGCGCGTCGGTCCGAGGCGGGCGAGCGCGACCAGCGTCGGCACGTCGGTGTGGTCGTAGTGCGAGTGCGACACGACGACGAAGTCGATCGGGGGTAGGGCTTCGAGCGGGAGGCCCGGTTCGACGAGCCGCTTCGGGCCCGCGAACGAGAAGGGGCTCGCGCGCTCGGACCAGATGGGGTCGGTGAGGAACGTGACGCCGTCCATCTGCACGAGCACGGTCGAGTGCCCGATCCACGTGACCGTCGGGATGCTGTGCCGGGCGTTGTCGCGCAGGAACACGCCGTCGTTGGAAACGACGGGTGGCCTGCCGGAGCGGCCCGTGATGGTGGTCCACACGCGCCGCGCGAAGAACGGGAGCGTGACGTCGAGGCCGCCGTGGTCGGTGGGGGCGAGGTTCTGGAACCCGCCTGCGGTGTGATGCGGGGGGCTCGCGCCGGCGCTGCCGATGACGACGCACACGAGAAGGGCGACTCCGAGGCGCACCGCTAGCGCAGTAGCGCCGCGATCTCGCGCCACTCCTCTCGCGGCAGCTCGGCGGGGTTCTCGCGCAGGACCTGCACGCAGACGTGATCGGCGCCGGCCGCATGATGCGCCTTCACGCGCGCCGCGACGGCGTCGATGCCGCCCCACGCGACGATCGCGTCGACCAGCTTGTCGCTGCCGCCGCTGCCGACGTCGTCCTGCGTGAAGCCGAGGGCAAGGAGGTTGCGGACGTAGTTCGGGAGCCCGAGGTAGGTGGCCATGTGGGTGCGCGCGATCGCGCGCGCGCGGCCCGGATCCTTCTCGAAGACGACGGCCTGCTCGGGCGCGAGCAGCTTGCCGGGCCCGAGGATCTTGCGCGCCCGCGCCGTGTGCTCGGGTGGCACGAAGTACGGATGCGATCCCCACGCGCGCTCGCGGGCGAGTTCGAGGCTCTTCGGGTGGAGCGCGGCGATCACACGGGGCGGCGGCGAGGTCGGTGACGCGGCCATGAAGAGGGCCGAGTCCATCGCGTCGAGGTACGCCCGCAGGTACGAGAGCGGCTTGTCGTAGTTGTGACCGCGCATGCCGGCGACGAGCGGCGCGTGCGAGACGCCCATGCCGAGCAGGAAGCGGTCGGGGAATGCCTCCGCGAGCGTCTTCTGCGCGGCCGACATCGCCATGGCATCGCGGCCCCACACGTTCGCGATGCCGGTCGCGACGACGAGACTCCGGGTTCCGGCGAGCAGCAGGGCCGAATGCGTGAAGGCCTCGCGCCCGAGCGCTTCCGGAATCCACAGCGTCTTGAAGCCGAGCTCTTCGATCTCGCGCGCGGCCTCCTGCGCCACCGGCGTGGGGAAGATGTCGAGGAAGTGCCAGATGCCGACGCGTCCGAGGTCCATGCGGTCGTCGTACCCCGGTCGCGCGGTCGTGTCACGACCCGATCAGACGTGGGCGGTGTAGGGCGGCGCGGGATCGTACTCGATGGCGCGCTGCACCTGGCGCGCGAACTCCGCGTCGTAGAGCTGCCCGACGAGCCAGAGTGCCATGTCGATGCCCGCCGACACCCCGGCCGCCGTGACGACGTTGCCGTCGCGGACGTAGCGGCAGCCGCGCATGACGGTCACCTCGCCGCGCTGCTCGAGCACGTCGGCGTACATCCAGTGGGTCGTGACGCGTTTTCCGCGTGCGAAACCGGCCGCGTGCAGGACGGCGGCGCCGGTGCAGACGCTCGTCACCCACTTCGCGCGGCCGCCGACCCGGCGCAGCCACTCGAGCAGCACCGGGTTCTCCATCTCGACGACCGTGCCCTGGCCGCCGGGCACGAGCACGACGTCGAGCGCCGGTGCGTCGGCGAAGGTGTGGTCGGGGACGACACGCATGCCCTTGTTGCAGCGCACGGGCCGATCGTGCTCGGCGATCATGACGACCCGGCCCTCGCCCTTCAGCATCGCCGCCATGGTGAAGACCTCCCACGGCCCGGCGAAGTCGAGCTCCTCGGCGTTGTCGAACAGTACGATTCCGGTGGTCATGGCATCTCCTCAGTGCACGAGCGCGGAGCGGAAGCGGCCGCGGTAGGCGGTGGGTGGGACGTGCAGCGTGCGCAGGAAGGCGCGTCGCATCGTCTCGGCGGTTCCGAAGCCGCACGCGTCGGCGATCGCGTCGACGCCGTGGGGCGATTCCTCGAGCCGGCGCCGAGCCGCTTCGACGCGGACCTTCTCGACGTAGCGCGCCGGCGTCATGCCGACCTCGCGCGTGAAGACGCGCGCGAAGTGGCGCGGGCTCATGGCGACGCGGCGCGCGAGCGTCTCCACCGCGAGGTCGGCGTCCGGGTGGTCCACGATCCACGACAGGAGCTCGCGGATGGGTTGGCGATCGGCCGCCTGCACGGAGAGCTGCGCGCTGAACTGCGACTGTCCGCCGGGGCGGCGCAGGAAGAGCACGAGGTGGCGTGCCGTTTCGAGCGCGACGTCCCGCCCGAGGTCCTCCTCGACGAGCGCCAGCGCGAGGTCCATGCCCGCCGTGACGCCCGCCGACGAGTAGATGTTGCCGTCGCGGACGAAGATCGGGTCGCGGTCGACCTCGACCTTGGGGAACATCTTCGCCAGGGCGTCGCACCAGGCCCAATGCGTGGTGGCGCGCCGCCCGTCGAGCAGGCCCGCCGCGGCCAGGATGAACGTCCCCGAGCACACCGACCCCAGCCGCCGGACGCGCGGCGCGATGCGGCGGATCCACTCAAGCACGGTCGCGTTGCCGATCATGTCGCTCGTGCCGCGGCCGCCCGCGACGAGGAGCGTGTCGATGCCGCCCGTGACCGACCGGATGCCGCGATCGGCGACGAGCCCGACGCCCGATTGCGTCGTCAGGGGACCTGGCTTCGGCGCGAGGACCTCGATGCGATACGGGCAGAGCGGCGCGCGTCCCTTCTCGACCGCGGCTTCCCCGGCGCGCGCGAAGACCTCGAGCGGACCGATGACGTCGAGCATGACGGCTCCGGGGTACGCGAGCATCGCCACGGTGCGGACCTGAGCCTCGGTGGTACGCTTCATGTCCGCGAACATCGCCCGGCCGGCGGATGTCTGCAATGACAATCTCCCAACGGATTCTGCCACACTACCAACAGCGGGTGCCTGCGGTACCCGCACTTTGCCCCCGTGCGCTCCGCGCCGCAGGCGCGGTGCTCCGACGGGCGTCGGCGCCTGCGGCGCCTCCCCGCTCACCGAGCGGTCGGCGAGTTCGGGTCGGGTCTACTTCGCGTGCGCGATCATCGCGGTCTTGCAGGCGTCGGAGAGCTGCGCGGCGTGCTCCTGCAGACACGCCGCGATGCGTCCGCCACCCATCGGAACGCCGCTGCAGAACTTCTCCCGATCCGCCGCACAGGCCATCATCTGTGCGCCCGCGGGCGTCGCCCACCGCACGAGCGCCAGCGCAGCGAAGGCGACGACGACGATAGCCTTCTTCCTCATGGCCCTTCCTGTACCTTCCCGTCGCCGGGCTGTCGCGGCCGCGCCGGCCGACCGAGTCAGGCGCCGTCGCGCTCGGACCACACGTCCGCGCGCTCGGGATCGGGCGGCAGCGTCAGCACCTCGTTCGGGAAGAACGCGACGATGTAGTGGACGATGTCCTTCACCGACACGATCCCGACCGGCTTCCCGTCGCGATCGACGAGCGGCACGTGCCGGTAGCCGCCGACGCTCATGCGGTTGAGCGCCCAGACGATCGGGTCGTCGAGCTGCAGCGTTTCGGGTCCCGGCGTCATGAACTCCGCGATGGGCCTCGCGAGATCCGCGATCTCGACCTTGAGCAGGAGATCGCGCTCGGTGAGGATGCCGAGAAGCCGGTCGCCGTCGACGACCAGCACGCAGCCGATGTGATGCTCGCGCATCATGCCGATGGCCTCGCGCAACGTCGCGGCCGGTGGCACGCAGACGGGCGAGCGCGGGTTCAGCAGGCGGATGGGTTCGCGGATCGTGAGCGAGTTGAGCGTGCGCCGCGGCGTGATTTCGCGCTCCTCGAGGGCGATCAGATATTCCTCGATGTGCTCCGGCATGGGGGATCCCTCCTGCGGCTGACACGGGCGTCGCGATCACCCGAGTGGCCGAATCTCCGCCCGAAGCGCCGCACCTGTCAAGACGGTGCGAGCCCGATCATTTGCATTTCACGAGCCCCGCGGCCGCCGTGTAGGTGCAGATCGAAATGGGGCCGGGAACATGGCCTCGCCGCACCGCTTGCCGGTCGCGTACGGGACGTCGAGGACGACCATCCCCGGTGCCGTTCCCGTCCACCTTCCAGCCGGCCCCGATCGCGTGGCGATGGCCGGACGCGATCGCGTCGCGCCCTCGGCGCGATGCCCCGCTTCTCTCGGGCGACGACGAGGGCGAGCTGGCGGTGTGGGACGTGGGCGAAGCCGCCGGCCGCGTGCCATAACGCCGCATCCCACCCTCGGCGTACACCGCGCGGCTCGCGTACTTCGTCGTCTTCCTCGGCGCCGGCGTCTGGCTGCCGTACATGCCGTTGTACCTGGCGTCGCTCGGCTTCGGCGGCTGGCAGATCGGCCTGCTCGGCGCCATGGCACCGGGCCTGCGCTGGGCGAGCGCGATCGTGCTCGGCTGGATCGCCGATCGACGTCGCAACCGCCAGCGTCTGCTCGTGATCACGGCGGCCGCCGGATCGCTCTGCTTCGTTCCGCTCCTCTTCGTGCGCGAGTTCGGGATGCTGGTTCTCGTCTTCATCGGTGTGAACCTCTGCCACGGCACGCTCATCCCCATGGTGGACGCGATCGTGGTCGACCACCTGGAGGAGCTCGGAAACGACTACGGGCGCCTGCGGTTGTGGGGCTCGCTCTCGTTCATCGTGGGCGCGGCGGTGAGCGCGCCGCTTGTGGACGCATACGGCGCGGGGATCGTCCCCGCGCTCATCGTCGTGCCGAGCGTCTTCCTGGCACCGGTCATGTCCCTCTTGCCGCGCGGGCAACGCGGGCATCCGGAGCACGCGCAGCCGCCCTGGGCGCTCGTGACGCCGCCGATGGCGGCCTTCCTGGCGACGGTCTTCCTCGCCCAGGCGAGCTGCGGCGCCTGGGCGGGGTTCTTCGCGCTCCACGTCCGCGCGCTGGGCCTACCGAGCTCGCTGCCGGGCATCACGTTCGCGCTCGCCGTGGTGGGCGAGGTGGCGCTCTTCCACTGGGGACGGCGCGTGCTCGGATGGATCTCGCCGGGGGATCTGATCCTCGTGACGCTCGCCGTCACGGTCGTGCGCTGGATGCTCTCGGCGGTCGTGACGGCGCAGTGGGCCGTCGTGGCCGTGCAGCTGGGGCACGTCTTCACCTTCTCGGCATTCCATCTGGCCGCGGTCGCGCTCGTAGTCGAGCTGGTACCGCCCGCGAATGCCACCAGCGGGCAGTCGCTCTACGGGCTCGTCGGCTTCGGGCTCGGCGGGACGATCGGCATTGCGCTCGCCGGCGTGCTCGTCGATCGGCTGGGGACGCAGGGCCTCTTCTGGTTCGAGGCGGCGGTGGCGTCCGCCGGTGTCCTGCCAGCGTGGTGGCTTCGCCGGATCGTGGCACATGGGCGCGTCACCGGACATGTCTGAACACCGGTGCACGGCGGACTCGTCATTTTCGTGCGTCGCGGCGTCCTGATGCCGCGTGGCACATGGGCGATCCGCGACGGTGCGTGGTTCGACCGTGGCGCGGGCCTTGCTGCCCATACGGGGCGCGAAGATGGCGCAGCGCAAGGTTCCGCCGCTGATCGCGGCCTCCGTCGTGACGCTCGTGCTCACCATCGTGGGCTTCTGGGGCTGGGTCGCGACGGCGCCGGGCACGGTCGCCCACATCACGCGCATGCAGGCGAAGCTCAACGATGCGAGCTGCGTCTTCAGCGCGGACGTCGTCCTGCGCAATCGCGCCGACGAGTGGGAGTTCGAGCGCAAGCAGGTCCAGGTCCGGGCGGCCATCGTCGACCTTCTGCGCACCAAGAGCCGCTACATGGTGTCGAGCGCCGTCGCGCGCGAGGCGCTTCGCCTGCAGATGCTCCGGGAGGTGAACCGGGTGATGGCGGAGCCGGCGGCGCGGGAGCTGCAGTTCACCGAGTTCGTGTTGTCGTAGGGGCGCGGGGCGTCGGGGGCGTCGGGGGGGCGTCGGGGGGCGGCGCGAGGTCGGGGACGGGGCTTCGGCTTCGGCTCCGCCGCGCGACAAGACACACGGGACGTCACGGCCCTTGCGTTTCGTCGCGCCGCCTCGCAGGCGCCACCGCCCCGTCCCCGACCCCGCGCCGCTGCGCGGCGCATCGGCCCCTCCGCCCCACCACCTCTTGTGTTGGGGGGTGGGAATCCCAGCACTCAACGGGAAGTGAGGCGCTAGCGATGGTGCGTGGGGCGGGTGGCGAGGGCGGAGCGCCCTTGAGCCGCGCGGCGTTCCGTCGTCGCGAAG
>DATJZY010000180.1 GCA_035577985.1 Candidatus Eisenbacteria bacterium | reverse complement strand
CGCGTCGAGCTGCCGATCGAGATCGTGCGCGACCTGCTGCGCCTCTCGCGCGAGCCCCTCTCGCTCGACGAGCCGAACGAGGACGACGGCACGGCGATCTCGGACGCGATCGAGGACGAGACCAGCCCGCAGCCGCCCGAGCTCGCGGTGGCGAGCGGCCTGCGCCGCCAGATCCACCGCGTCCTCGACACGCTGACACCGCGCGAGGCCCAGGTGCTCCGCCTGCGCTTCGGGATCGGCGATCGGGCGGAGCGGACGCTCGAGGAGATCGGGACGTCGATGTCCGTGACCCGCGAGCGGATTCGTCAGATCGAGGCGGCGGCGCTGCGGAAGCTCCGGCGTGGGGTGCGGGCGCGGTTGCTGCGGTCCTTCGTCGAGTCGTAGCGGCGGGGAGCGGCGGACCCGGGCGGCGGGGCGAGGTCGTCGCTCGCGGTCCTCGGGCCACGCGCGCGGCGTAGGCCGCGGCGACAGAGCCGCCAACCGTGGCGCGCGCGGCCCCTGCGGGCTCGCTCTGACCTCGCCCCGCCGCCCGGGTTCGCCGCACGCGCGGTTGGCCTCGCCTTCGGCGTCGGCCACGCACCAACGCAACGGCGCGGCGGCGCACGGATCGACGGAACGGGTCGCGGCCACCGACGCGCGTCCGTGGTCGCTCGATCGACGCGGCTGCGTTCGCCGAGCCTGGCTTCGGCGTTTGGTGTTGGCGGCGGTGGTTCTGCGTGCCGTCGTGGCGGTCGTTCGGCGGGGTGGGTGCGGGGGCGAGGTCTGAGCGAGCCCGCAGGGCCCGCGCGCGCCACGGTTGGCGGCTCTGTCGCTACGGCCTACGCCGCGCGCGTGGCCCGAGGACCGCGAGCGACGACCTCGCCCCCGCACCCACCCCGCCGCGAACGCCAAGCCGGCCTACTCGATCAAACCCGCGCGCCGGCTGGCAGCGAGGACGTCGATCGCCTCCGCCCGCCGGATCGCAGCACGGATCTCCTCCGCGAACGCGTGACGGCGCGCGCCGAGATCGGGCGTCGCAGCGTCGAGCAGCCCGCGGTTTCGCGCGAGACGAAGCGCCGTCTCGAAGAGGACCTTCGAGACCGACTCCCCGCTGCGGATGCGGCCCTGGAGCCGGTATTGCGTGCTGAGGGCCATGCAGCGCGACAGGAACGCGGGCTCGTCGACGGGCGTCGTGTCCGCCTCGCGCTCGAGCGCGTCGCCGACGACCCGGTAGGCTTCGAGGAACGGCAGGAGCACGCGATGCGCGTTGAACGGACGGAAGCGCCGCAGCACGCCCTGGATCGCCGCCGGACCCCGATCGACCGCTTCCTCCCACCCGGGCGCGTGGAACGCCACCTCGTCGCGCAGCTCGCGCAGGAACCGCTCGCGCTCGGCGAAGAAGAACTCGAACTTGAGCAGGTCGCGAAGCCGGAGCGCCTCCGCCCAGAACTCGCCGCGGAAGTCGACCACGTCGTCCTCGCTGGCGCGCAGGAGCGCGAGCTCGGCGATGGCCCCGTTGACGAACACGTGGATGATCGTGTTGCGGTAGTACGCCGCCGTCAGGTGCTGATCCGGGCCGATCGCATAGACGGGCTCGAGACCCTCCGCGAAGCAGGTGACGACGCCGTTCTCGACCAGCGTGTCGAGCGTGCGCCGCACGCCGTCCGCTGAATCGAGGTCCAGGTCGCCCGTCGTGGGGAGCGCGTGCCCGCGCACGTAGTGGAGGAGGTTCTTGAGCGCCGTCCGGATCTCCTCGACGCTCTGCGCGCGATCGCCGCGGCCGAGCAGCGCGAGCGTCACGAGCGACGTCGGCGTGATCGGGGTCACGCGGTTGATGCGATCGGAGACCTCGAAGGCGAGCTTCTGGATGGCGAGGCTCTGCTCGTCGGCGTTCGGCTCAGCGTCGGGATCGGAAGGGCCCACGAGCTGGGCGAGCGAGACGGGCTCGCCGAAGCGGAGGTGGATCGCGCCGTAGCGATGGCGCAGGTTGCGGACCAGCCGCACGAACCAACCGAAGCTCTCGCGCTGCTTGGCCGCCCCGCGCTGCTCGGCCGTGTAGTCGCCCACGTCCTGGATCTGGTCGTACGCGATCGCGACCGGAATCAGGTGGATGTCCTCGCTCTTGCCGCGCCGGTAGGCGTCGACGACGTAGGCGAGCAGCCCGAAGCGCGGCGGCAGCAGCTTCCCCGACCGCGACCGCCCGCCCTCGACGTACCACTCGAGCGAGAAGCGCTTCTCGATCAGGTAGTCGACGTAGTGGCGCAGCACGAACTTGTAGACCGCGTCGTCCTTGAAGGTGCGTCGGATGAAGAAGACGCCGCTGCGGCGCACGAGCGGGCCGACCGGGAAGAAGTTCATGTTGATGCCGCCAGCCGTGTGGTTCGGCGGATGCCCGTTCTCGTGCAGCGCGTACTGCAGCACGAGGTGGTCGAGGTTCGACTTGTGCGACGGCAGGAAGACGACCGGATGGCGTTGCGCGAGCTGATAGATGCGGGCGAGCGCCTCGCGGTCGTACTGGATCGCCGAGTAGCCGCGCGAGTAGAGCACGCGGATCAGCTGCGCGGTGAGGTCGATGACGTACGGGCTGTGGGTCGCCGCGATCTCGCGCAGGTCGCTCGTGGCCTCCTTCAGGACGTCGGCCGGTGGCCGCCCAAGCTCCTGCGCGAGGCGCGCGACGCCGCCCTGGAAGGCGGGCCGCGCGAGGATCGCCTCGCCGACGAAGCGCGGTACCTTGTAGCGCAGCCCGCGCAGCCGCCGCTCGGCGCGCTCGAGCGCGAGCGCCGCCTGGCGCGCCACGAAATCGGCGAGCCCCATCGTCTCGGCGAACCCCGCGCCGCACGCAGTGCGCCAGCGTGCCCGCAGCTCGGAGATCGACGCCGCGTCGGCCAGCACCACCTGGGCGCGCTCCGGATGGCGCAGGGCCACCCAGCGCTGGCGCAGGCGTCCGGGATCGCGCGGATCGCCGAAGGCGACCAGCTTGAGCAGATGGCGCAGCGGGCCGTCGTCGCGCTCGGGCGGTGGGAGCCAGGCCACGCGCAGCGGCGTCAGCAGCGGGTCGTCGTGCGCCGCGAGGGCGCCTTCGAGCGCGCTGCGGTCGACGCGCACCGACCCGCGCCGCCGCGACGGCGGGATCGCGACGACCTCGTACGGAATGCCGGTCGGCGCATGGTGGTCGGCGATCCACCGCGTGAGGAGGCGCTGCTCGATCTCGCTGGTGGCGTCGAGCAGGAACACGACGCGTGGGTGCCGCAGCGGGAGAGGGGCCTCCGCGGTGCTCGCCGTCGCCACGACGGCGCATATACGACGATTGCGGCTCGCGTGGGTAGACGCCCCGCGGCGAGCGGCGGTATCTTCCCGCGCCGTGCCGTGGGCCGAGATCACCCGCGAGATCGACGAGGGACCGGCCGGCCCGCAGGTGGGGGCGTTCTTCGATCTCGACCGCACGCTCGTCGCCGGCTTCTCCGTCTTCACGTTTCTGCTCGACGGCCTCCTCGGCGGCCGCATCGGACCGGGCGGAATCGCGCAGTTCCTGCGCGGTGCGCTCTGGTTCCAGCTCGGCCAGACCGGGTTTTCCGGGTTTCTCTCCGAGACGCTCACGCTGCTCGGCGGCGCATCGGAGAACGACTTCGAGGCGCTCGCCGAGCGCGTGTTCGCAGAGCGCATGGCGGCTGACGTGTACCCGGAGGCGCGGGCCCTCGTGCACGCGCACCTCCGCAAGGGGCACACGGTGGCCATCGTCTCGTCGGCGACGCGCTACCAGACCGAGCCGCTGGCGCGCGATCTCGGCATCCCACACGTGCTCTGCACGCGTCTCGAGGTCGAGAACGGCCGGTTCACGGGACGCGTCGTGAAGCCCACGTGCTACGGCGAGGGCAAGCTGCTCGCCGCGCGACAGCTCGCGGGCGAGCACGGCGTGGACCTCGCCCAGAGCTTCTTCTACACCGACAGCGACGAGGACCTGCCGCTGCTGGAAGGCGTCGGCCGCCCGCGTCCGACCAATCCGAACACCCGCCTGGCGGCGATCGCGCGGCGGCGTGGATGGCCGACGCGCACGTTCTGGACGCGTGGCACGCCGGCCTTGATGGACGTCGTGCGCACGTCGCTCGCGATCGGGAGCTTCTTCTCGGCGGTGCTGGTCGGACTGCCCATCGTCGCCCTCGATCGCGGGACGCGGCGCTGGGCCAACGTCGCCGCGACCACGTGGGGCGAGCTGGGGACGGCGCTCGCGGGCATCGAGGTGCGGGTCAGCGGGGAAGCGCACCTCTGGTCGCACCGGCCGGCCGTCTTCATCTTCAACCACCAGAGCGCGGTCGACGTGCTGCTGCTGTGCAAGCTCCTGCGCCGCGACTTCGTCGCGATCAGCAAGCAGGAGGTCCGCAGGAACCCGTTCTTCGGCCCGCTCTTCGCGGCCGCCGGCACGGTCTTCATCGACCGCTTCAACCGCTCGAAGGCGATCGAGGCGCTGCGGCCCGCGATCGAGGCGCTCGAGAGCGGCCTCTCGATCGCGATCGCCCCCGAGGGCACGCGCATGCCGACGCCGCGCCTGGGACGGTTCAAGAAGGGCGCCTTCCACCTCGCGATGGCCGCCGGCGTGCCCATCGTGCCGCTCGTCTTCCGCAACGCCCTCGACGCGCTCCCGAAGCACGGCATCATCCTGCGCCCGACGACGATCGAGGTCGTCGTCCATCCGCCGATCTCGACCGCGAGCTGGCAGCACGGCGACCTCGAGACGCACATCGCGGAGATCGAGCGACTGTACGCCGACACCATGGGCGTGTGATACGGGCCGCCCATGGTGAAGCTCGTCTTCCTCTGCCGGCGCCGTCCCGACCTCTCGCCCGCCGAGTACACGGAACGCCTGCTCGCGGGGCACGTCCCGATCGCGCTCCGCCACCATCCCAGCATGCGCAAGTACGTCGTCAACGTCGTCGAGGGACGGCGCGCCGGAGCCGAGGAGCTCGACTCGATCGGCGAGCTGTCGTTCGCGAGCGTCGACGACTTCCGCGAACGGCTCTACGACACGGAGGAAGGGCGGCGGATCGTCGAGCGTGACGTCGCCGGCTTCCTCGGCGGCGCGCACGCCTACGTCACGACCGAGCACGTGCAGAAGGCGCCCGCGGCTCCGCCGCCACTCGGGACGCGGTCGCCGGGCGTGAAGATCGTCGGCCTCGTGCGCCGGCCTGCCGGCACGAGCCACGCCGCGTTCGTCGAGCACTGGCTCACCCGGCACGTCCCGCTCGCGCTCGTCCACCATCCGGGCCTGCACAAGTACGTGACCAACGTCGTCGACCAGCGTCTGGGCGACGCGCCCGACTGGGACGGCATCGCCGAGCTGCACTTCCCGTCGGTGGAGGCGATGCGGACCGGCTTCTTCGACTCGCCCGAGGGCGAGCGCATCATCCGCGAGGACATGCCCCGCTTCATCGGCCTCACCTGGGGCTACGACGTCGCGGAGTACGTCCAGAAGGCTTGAGTCCGAGCCAAGACT
>DATJZY010000179.1 GCA_035577985.1 Candidatus Eisenbacteria bacterium | reverse complement strand
GATCGCCATTCCGAGCGGGTTCGTTCCCGACTTCGCGCCCTTGCTGCGGCGGGACGGGGCGGGCGCATCGACGGCTTCGGTCCCCTCCCGCAGGAGATCGATCGCATACTCGCGCAGATCTTGTCGATTGTCGTGCCCGGCCCCATTGATGATCTCGACCAGGCGCCGCGCGAGATCCTCGACCTGGGCATCCAGCTCCCGCCGACGGCGCTGTGCCAGCTCGGTTGTGCGCTCATCCTGTTCCAGAACCGCGGCTTTTTAGGATTTGTTCCGCGGCCTTGTCAACGCGACGGCGACCCGCCGGGCGACTCAAGCCGCGCCCCCGACCTGCCGACATCCGTGAGGGGACGTCCCGCTCATGCCGAACATGCTCTACGGGCCCGTCCGGCGGGCGCTGGTGCTCGCCGGTGGGGGCATCACCGGCGGCCTCTACGAGGTCGGCGCGCTCATGGCCCTCGACGCCCTGTTCGAGAACGCGACCGTGCGCGAGTTCGACCTCTACGTCGGCACGAGCGCGGGCGCGTTCGTCGCCGCCCTGGTCGCCAACGGCGTCGCGCCGGCGCGCATCCGCGACACGCTCGAGCACGACCGCCGTACCCTGCCCCATCTCACCGGCTCGCAGGTCCTCTCGATCCCCTGGCGCAGCCACCTCGCCACCGTTCCGCGGCTCGCGGCCGCTCTGCCGGGCATCGCTCATCACCTGTGGACCAACTGGGGAGAGGCGCTCGTCCTCGACACCTTGTCCTCCCTCCTGAACCACCTACCTGCCGGGCTCCTTTCCGTCGAGGGCATCGAAGCCTACGTCCGGCGCGTGCTCACCACCGGCGGCCGGACCAACGAGTTCCGGCGGCTTCGGAGCCGCCTCCTCATCCCCGCAACCAAGCTCGACACCGGCGAAATCCACGTCTTCGGGGAATATCGGGGCGATCCCACGGCGATCTCCCAGGCGGTCGCGGCCTCGGCCGCGGCCCCCATCCTGTTCGAGCCCATGCGGATCGACGGGGTCGACTACGTCGACGGTGCGGTCTCGAAGACCGGGCACGCGCGGCTCGCGATCGAGCGTGGCGCCCGCCTGGTCCTGCTCGTGAACCCGCTGCGCCCGCTCGTTCTCGACGGGGCCACGGCCCGGCCGCTGCGCGACGGCGGCGTGCTGACGGTGGCGGCGCAGTCGTTCCGCATCGCGCTCCACCGCCGCCTGCGCGAGGCGTTGAAGCGCCACGCCTACGAGCATCCCGACACCGACATCGTCCTGCTCGAGCCGCACCACGCCGACGTGCAGCTCTTCGACACCCCGCTCATGACCTACGGCCTGCGCCACGAGGTCCTGCGCCGCGGCTATCGGACGACCATCAAGACGATCGTCGCCGAGTACGACCGCTACGCCGCGCTCTTCGGCCGGCACGGCATCCGCCTGGCGTCGCGCGACACGATCGAGCGGCGGGCGCGCCGCTGGGCGCGCGCGACGCGAAGCGCGTCCGACGCCGCTTGACCCGTAGGGCGGGCGCGGCGAGACATGCCGCGTGCGGGTCGTGGTCGGGATCGTGCTCGGGCTGATCGCCGCCGCGACCGCATCGGCCACCACGCGCACCGTCGCCTTCCCGCTCGTCGTCGACTACCCCATCCTCGAGGCGGCCCTCCGGCGCGACCTCGGCATGCGCGAGGGCGCGTCGCTCGACCTCTGGGGCACGCCCGGCGACTGCCACTGGGCCGTCGTCGACGACCTCGCGCTCGGCGGCGCGGGCGGGAAGATCCGCGTCACGACCAGGGGATCGGCGGTCGTCGGCTTCCGCCTCCTGTGGTTCTGCGTGTCGCCGCTCGCCTGGCAGGGCGCGCTCGACCTCACGATGCGGCCCGAGGTCGGAGCCGACTGGCAGCTACGCTTCACGTCGCTCGAGATCGAAGCGCGCGACGCCGACGGCCGTCCCGACCGCATGACGAACAGCGCGCTGCAGCTCGCCCGCGGGCGGCTCGAGGAGCGCCTGCGTGCGTTCCACTTCGATCTCGCGCCGCCCGCCGAAGAGGCCCAGGCGCTCCTGCGCGCCTCGGCGCCGCCCGATCGCGCCGCGCCGGCGCTGGCGGCGATCGCGACGCTGCGTCCGATCGAGACCGCCGCCGCCGACGAAGGCGTCCGCGTCCGCATCGCGATGGACGTGCCCGAGGTCGCGGGCTCGCCGGCGGCCGCCGAGCCCGCGCTCTCGGAGGACGAGGCCAAGCGCTGGGACGATCGCATCGACCGCTGGGATGCCTTCCTCGCCTTCGCCGTGAAGACGCTCGGCGCTGCGAGCGCCGACCAGGGCGCTCGCAGCGAGCTGCTCGCGATCCTGCTCGACGGCCGGCGCGAGCTGGTCGAGACGCTGCGCCAGGGCCCCGTTCCCGGAACCGACCCGGTGCGGAATCTCTTCCTCTCGTCGTGGGATCGGCTGCGCGTCCAGACGCGACGCGCGGTGCGCCAGGGCGAGCTCGGCGATCGCGCATACCGCTTCGTCACCTTCCTCGCCGCCGGCGACGCCCTGGCGGCCCTCGACCAGGCGGGTCCAGGTCTCGGCCTCGAGATCTCGGCGGACGGTCTGCGGCGGCTCGCGCGCGTGCTCGACCCCGAGCGGACAGGGGATCCGATCGCGGTGTCGGACGCGCCCGATCCCGAGCTGCGGAAGCTCTTCGGCTTCCAGGACCCGGCCACCGACCTCGCCCCGTCGCCGCCGACGACGACCGGGTCGACGACCACCGTGCCGACCACGACCGTGCCCCCGACGACCCTGCCGCTCTCCTGGCTCTGGAGTCCGGCCGCGGCCGAGGCGGCGACGGTCGATCTCGCCGCCATCTCCCGTCGCCTCGATCGCTGGGTGCCCGGCGACACCGAGCTCGACGACTACCGTGGCGTCGTGGATCAGATGCTCGCGACCGTCGCGGCGCACCGCGAGAGCCGCGTCGCCGCGCGCTTCGGGCCCGTGTATCGAAGCCTCGTCCCCGCCGTCGCCTGGCAGGAGAGCTGCTGGCGCCAGTTCGTGGACCGGGGCGGCACGGTCACCTTTCTTCTCTCGGCAACCGGCGACGTCGGCATCATGCAGGTGAACCGGCGCGTGTGGCGCGGCTTCTTCGACGTCCGCAAGCTCGAATGGGACGCGGTCTACAACGCCGCCGCCGGCGCCGAGATCCTGGTGCAGCTCCTGGACCGCTTCGGCGCCAGGGAGGGCGGGACGGTGCTCGCCAATGCCGCGCGCGCGACGTACTCGGCGTACAACGGCGGCCCCGGCGCGCATCGACGCTACCGGTCGCCGAAGGCGAGCCCGCTCGGCCGCGCGATCGACGGCGGCTTCTTCGAGAAGTACCAGCTCGTCGCCGCCGGCAAGGCCGGCGCCGGCGTCCTGTGCATGTGAAGACGATTGCAGGCCCGGAGCGACGGCAGTATGACGGCCCCTCCCCACCATGCATCGTTCGTGGCACGGGCGTCGCGGGCTCGAGCTCGCGTTGCTGCTCGTCGTCGCCGGTCTCGCGGCGTACGGCGTGAGCGCCGCGCTGCGAGCCGCGGTCGACCCGCTGCCGCCCGAGCCGCCGTCGCCCGCGGCAAGCCGTGCGCCGGTGGAGCCGATCGACGCCTACGCTCCCATTGCCGCGCGCGACCTCTTCAACGCGCAGGCGACCGGGACGGGGCGCGGCGGCGCCACGATCCGTCTGGTCGGCGTGGGCTTCCAGGCGGGCGAGGCGCGCGCGGCCGTCGAGGACCTGACGACGCACCGCCAGGACCTCGTGCGCGTCGGCGACACGCTCGGCGAGGGCCGCGTCGCGAGCATCGCGTGGGATCACCTCGTGCTCGCGACGCCCGGCGGCGAGACGACGATCGAGCTCGCGGCCGCACCCCGCGCCGACGATGGGACGACACCCGACCCGGCGCCCCGGGAGCCCGCTCCCCTGAGCGCGGCGCTCGTGCGACAGACCGCGGCCAACGCGTTCGTCGTCGACCGTCGCGAGCTGGCAGGCGCGGCCGACGACATGAGCGGCCTCATGACGCAGCTCCGCGCCGTCGCCGAGGTGGAGGAAGGCCGCCCCGCCGGCTTCCGGCTCTTCCAGATCAAGGACGACAGCATCTTCCGGCGGCTCGGCCTCCAGGACGGCGACGTCGTGCAGCGCGTGAACGGGCAGGCCGCCTCGGATCCGGCGACGCTGCTCGCCTTCCTGCAGCGCCTGCGCACCGAGCCGCGCGTGGCGCTCGACATCCGGCGCGGCAAGGAGCGCCGCACCCTCGTCTACGACCTGCGATGACGCCTCGCCTGGCCGCCCTCTGTCTCGCCCTCCTCGTGACGGTCGCGCGCGCCGCGACCACCGGCGACGACGCGACCGTGGCCTTCAACTTCCAGGACGTCGAGATCCCCGTGCTGACCAAGTTCGTGAGCGAGGTCACGGGACGGAACTTCATCGTCGACGAGCGCGTACACGGCAAGGTGACCGTCATCTCACCGACGCGCCTCACGCCCGACGAGGCCTGGCTCGTGTTCCAGTCGGTGCTGCAGGTGAAGGGCTTCGCGACCATCCAGTCCGGAAGCTTCACCAAGATCATGCCGGCGCGCGACGCCGTGCAAGCGGGCAGCGGGGGCGGCGAAATCACGACCCGCATCGTGCCGCTCACGCACGCCGATGCGGCGGCGCTCGTGCCCGTCCTGCAGCCCCTCGTCTCCAAGGACGGCGTGCTGACGGCGCACCCGGCGACGAACCGTCTGGTCGTCGTCGACACGGCGGGCAACGTCGAGCGGCTCGCCATGCTCGCCCACGAGCTCGACCAGGAGGGCTCGGCGGACGCGTCCGACACCCTGCCGCTGCGCTTCGCGCCCGCCGAGGAGATCGCCAAGCGCCTGCGCGACGCGCTCGCCGGCGACCCGGGCGGCCCCGCGCCCATGAAGGTCGTCGCCGAGCCGCGCACGAACAGCCTCGTCCTGTCCGGCGCGCCCGATCAGATCGCGCGCGCGCGAACCATCGCGCGCCGGCTCGACGTCGAGCCGCTGCCGGCCGCGTCGACCGTGCACGTCTACCGATTGAAGAATGCCGATTCGTCGAGCCTCGTGCGCGTCCTGGCACAGCTCCTGGGTCTGCCCGTCCCGCCCGAGCCCGAGCGCCGCCCGCAGGGCAGCTCCTTCTCGCGCCGCAACGACCGCCCGACGATGCCGCCCCTCGGCTACGACGGCGAGTCGGGCGAGCCGCCGACGCAGATCCACGCCGAGCCGGCGACGACGGGCAGCGCATCGACGATCGCGCTCGAGGCGCCCGTCCGCGTGACGGCCGATCCGGCGACCAACTCCCTCATCGTCTCGGCGACACCGTCGGACTGGCGCACGCTCGCGAACGTCATCGCGCAGCTCGACATGCGGCGCCGGCAGGTGTTCGTCGAGGCGATCATCCTCGAGGTGACGGCCGACAAGCTGCGCGCGCTCGGCATCGAATTCCAGGGCGCGGGCGCCAGCGCGAGCAACACCGGGATCGGCCAGCTCAATTTCGGCTCGATCGCATCGGCGGCCGCGAACCCGACCTCGCTCCCCGGCCTGATCCTCGCCGCCGCGAGCAACCACATGGTGACGCTGCCGTCGGGACAGGAGGTGCCAGCGTACACGCTGCTGCTCACGGCCCTCCAGCAGGAGAACGACGTCAACGTCCTCTCGGCCCCGAACGTCGTCACGACCGACAACGAGGAGGCCGAGATCGTGGTCGGGCGCAACGTGCCCTTCATCGCGAGCCGGGCCACCTCGAGCTCGAACCTCTCGAACCTCTTCACGACCATCGAGCGCCACGACGTCGGCATCACGCTGCGCATGACGCCGCAGATCATCGCCGACGACTACGTGCGACTGACGCTCTTCGAAGAGGTGTCCGACATCGACCCCACCGCGATCGACACCGGCGACCCGAACCAGGTCGGCCCGACGACGACCGTGCGCTCGGCGAGCACGGTCGTCGCGGCGCGCAACGGGCAGACGATCGTGATCGGCGGCCTGCTCGCCGACACGCTGCGCTCGATCGAGCGCGGCGTCCCGTATCTGGCCGACGTGCCCGTGCTCGGCTTCCTCTTCCGGCGCAACGACGACCGGCACGTGAAGACGAACCTGCTGGCGTTCCTGACGCCGCACGTGATCGGCTCCGACACGCAGATGGCGGCCGAGTCGGCCGCCGTGCGCGCGCGGCTGCCGCGCGCGCTGCGCGACAGTCCGGCCGTGAAGGACCGGCATTGGGAGGCGCCGCCGGAGAGCCCGCAGTGACCGACGCGCGCGAGGTCGCCGCCACGCTCGGCCTTCCCTTCACGCGAACGATCCCCGCCCTTCCCACGCGCGAGCTGCTGGCGCCGCTCCCGATGCAGTACGCGCGCCGCCACCTGGTGCTGCCGCTGCGCGACGACGCCGATGCACTCGAGGTGGCGGTGGCCGATCCCTGCGCGCTCGCACCCCTCGACGACCTGCGCTTCGTCTACCGGCGCGCGGTCCGCCCGCTCGTGGTGCCGGCGGCGGCGCTGCGCGAAGCCATCGCGCGCGCGTACGACGACGCCGCGCGCGGCGAGGACTCGGCCGCCGCCGCGCTCCGGCAGGAGCTCGATCTCGGGAGCGAGGATCTGGAGGCGCTCGCCGAGCGCCCCGACCTGCTCGACGCCGACGACGAGGCACCGGTGATCCGGCTCGCGAACGCGCTCCTGACGGAGGCCGTGAAGGCGGGAGCGAGCGACGTGCACGTCGAGCCCTACGAGCGCAGCCTCGCGGTGCGCTTCCGCGTCGACGGCGTCCTCCACGACGTGCTGGCGCCGCCGGCGCGCCTCGGGCCCGTGCTCGCCTCGCGCGTGAAGATCATGGCCGGCCTCGACGTCGCCGAGCGCCGTCTGCCGCAGGACGGCCGCGTCGCGGTGCGCGTCGGCGGTCGCGACGTCGACGTGCGCGTGTCCGTCGTCCCGACCGCGTTCGGCGAGCGCGTGGTGCTGCGACTCCTCGACCGCTCCAGCGCCATGCTGCCGCTCGATGCCCTCGGCCTCGTGCCGGCGATCGGCGCGCGCGTGGCCCCGCTGCTCGCCCGCACGCACGGCATCTTCCTCGTGACCGGGCCCACCGGCAGCGGCAAGACGACGACGCTCTACGCGGCGCTACGCCGGCTCGCCGACGGGTCGCGCAACGTCATGACGATCGAGGATCCGATCGAGTACCAGCTCCCCGGCATTGCCCAGATGCAGGTGCACCCGCGCATCGGGCTCGGCTTCGCGGCGGGGCTGCGGGCCATCCTGCGGCAGGATCCGGACGTGATCCTGGTGGGTGAGATCCGCGACCGGGAGACGGCCGACGTCGCGCTCCAGGCGGCGCTCACGGGGCATCTCGTGTTCGCGACGCTGCACACGAACGACGCCGCCACCGCCGTCACGCGGCTCCTCGACATGGGCGTCGAGCCGTATCTCATCGCGTCGTCGGTCGTGGCCGTGCTGGCGCAACGCCTCGTGCGGCGGCGCTGCGAGCCCTGCGGCGGCGGGGGATGCGCGCGCTGTCGCGGCACGGGGCTCCGCGGCCGCACCGGCATCCACGAGCTCGCCATCGTCGACGACGCGGTGCGGGCGCGGATCATGGAGCGCGCCGACGCCGCGTCGATCCACGCCGCGGCCGTCGCCGGCGGCATGGTGCCGCTGCGCGCCGACGGCCTCGCCAAGGCGGCGGCGGGCGTCACGACCGAGGCCGAGGTCGTGCGCGTGACGCAGGAGGACGGCTGATGCCGGTGTTCGCGTATCGGGCGCGGACCACGGCCGGCCGCGCCGAGCACGGCGTCGTCGACGCCGAGAGCGTACGCGGCGCATGGCAGCAGCTCCGCGCGCGCGGGGTCTTCCCGATCGAGCTCACGACCGCGAGCGAGGCCGCCGGTGAGAACGGGCGCGCCGACGCGCGCGAGCTCGCCGCCGCGACGCGCCAGCTGGCATCGCTCGTCGGCGCCGGCGTCCCGGTCGCCGAGGCGCTCGAGAGCCTCGCCGAGGAGTCGAGCGGACCCGCGCTGCGCCGCGCGCTCACGGTCGCGCGCGCGCGGCTGCGCGAAGGCACGTCGCTCGCCGACGCGCTCGGCGCGAGCCCGCGCGTCTTCCCGCCCCTCTACCGCGAGCTCGTGCGCGTCGGCGAGGCGAGCGGCGCGCTCGCGCCCGTGCTGGGCCGCCTCGCGGCCGACACCGAGGCGTCCGCGGCCCGGCGGGCGCGCGTCCGCGCGGCCCTCGCCTATCCCGCCGTCATGACGGCGACGACGGTGCTGGTGCTCTCCTTTCTCCTGGTCTGGGTCGTCCCGCAGGTGACGCGCCTGCTGGCGGAAACCGGAACGACGCTGCCGCTCGCGACGCGCCTGCTGGTCGCCGGGGCCGCGTTCCTCGCCTGGACGTGGTGGCTGTGGGCGCTCGCGATCGTGGCCGCCGCGGTCCTCGCGCCGCGGTGGTACGCGACGGCGGCGGGTCGGGCGGCGGTCGATCGGCTGCTCGCGCGCCTGCCGGTGGTCGGGCGCATCGTCACGACCGCGGCCACGGCGCGGGTCGCGCGCACGCTGGCGACGGTGCTGGGGAGCGGGCTCGCCCTCGACGCCGGGCTCGACATGGCCGCCACCACCGCCGGCAACGCGCGCATGCGGGACGCGCTGCAGCTCGCGCGCGAAGCGGTTCGGCGCGGCGACGGCCTCGCGGCGGTGCTGCGCACCCAGGGGCTCTTCGCGCCGAGCGTGTGCCGGCTGATCGCCACCGCCGAGCGTACGGGCACGCTCGCCGAGGCGTTCGAGCGCGCGGCGGGGGCTGCGGACGCCGACGTCGAGCGCGCGCTCGAGACCGCCACGGGCCTCATCGAGCCGGCGCTCGTGCTGATCATGGGCGGCGCGGTGCTCTTCCTCGTGCTCGCGATCCTGGTGCCGATCCTGACCCTCAATCCGCTCGGAGCGCGCCCGTGAGCACGCGACCGGGCGCGCAGGGCTACACGCTCCTCGAGATCATGGTGGTCGTGTTCATCCTGGGGCTCCTCGTCACCATCGTCGCGCCGCGCATCATGGGCCGCACCGACGAGGCGCGCGTCACGAGCGCGATCGCCAACATGAAGAGCATCGAGCAGGCCTTGAACCTCTACCGCCTCGACAACGGCACCTACCCCACGACCGAACAGGGGCTGGAGGCCCTCGTGACGCGCCCGACGGCGCCACCCATCCCGAGAGCCTGGCGCAGCGAGGGCTACCTCCCGCGCGTTCCGCTCGACCCATGGGGCAACGCGTTCGTCTACGTGCTCGCGACGCCGCAGCGCTATGCGTTGAGGTCCCTCGGATCCGACGGGGTCGAGGGCGGTGACGGCCTCGCCGGAGACATCGATGCGCGCGAGCGGTGATCGTCCAAGGGGCCCGGGGCTCACGCTCGTCGAGGTGCTGGCGGTGGTCACCATCGTCGGGCTCGCGGCCGCGATCGTCCTGCCGCGCCTGCCGGGCGGCGCCGAGCTCCGCGTCGAAGCCGCCGCGTCGCGGCTGGCGGAGCGACTCTCGGAGGCGCGCGAGCGCGCGATCTTCGGCGGGCGCCCGCAGCGGGTCGCCGTTGACGCCATGACGGCCGGCGTCCACGTCGCGGCGATCGAGGTCGGCGGGATGGTGCGACGTGGCGGCGGCGTCGAGCTCGGCGCCGACGGCGACGCACTCCCGGTCCGCGTGACGCTCGCGGGCGATGGCGGCGCGCGCGCGATCGTGCTGCTGCCGGCCGGGCTCGGGCGCGCGCGGGTCGTGCGCGAGGACGGCGCATGAGCCGGCGCGGCTTCACCCTCGTCGAGGTCGTCGTCGCCCTCGGCGTGACGGCGCTCGTCATGGCGGCGCTCGCCGGCACCGTGACGGCGAGCCTGCACGCGCGCGCCGCAGCGACCGAGACCCTGGACCGCACGACGACGGCGCGCACCGCCCTTCTGCACCTGGAGCGCGAGCTCGCCGCGGCGCTGCCGGAAGGGTTCTCCGTCTCGGCCACGCCCCCGACCCTGCGCTTCACGGGAGGCGCCGAGCCGGGCGCGCATCTCACCTACTTCGTGCAGGACGGCGCGCTCGCGCGCCGGGCAGAGCCGCGCTTCGCCGCCCCGGACGCGCCACTCGCCCCGGTAGTCGCGCTCGCGCCCGGCGTCAGCGCGCTCGACGTCCGGGTCCTCGACGGGACGGAGTGGAAATCCGTCTGGACGGGCCGCGAGCCCCCGCGCGCCGCGCGCGTCGCGCTCACGCTCGACGACGGCCAGGAGCTCGACGTCGTCGTGCCGATCCCGACGGGACGCGGCAGGCGCGAGTCGTGAGCCACGTCCTCGGCATCGACCTGGCGCCCGGCGAGCTGCGCGTGGCGCACGCCGAGCGGCGGCGCTTCGGCGCGACGCGGCTCGTCCGGCTCGAGCGCATCCCGTACGCGAGCGACGCCGACCTCGGCCGCGCGCTCAGGCGCCTGGCGAACGCGCATCCGTCCGCGTCGGTCCTGACCGCGCTGCCGCTCGCAGCGGCGGCGCATCGCCTCCTTTCCCTGCCGTTCCGCGACGGCCGGCGGCTGCGGGAGACGGTGCCGCTCGAGCTCGTGGGTCATCTGCCGAGCGATCCGGGCGACGTCGCCATCGGCTTCGATACGATCGAAGCGACCGCGCGGGGCACGACCGTGATCGCCGCCGCCGTTCGCAGGGACGAGATCACGGCGCTGCGAGCACGTCTCGCCGCCGCGGCGCTCGTCCCCGAGCGGGTCGCGCTCGCGCCGCTGCCCATCTGGAACCTCGTCACCCTCGCGGACGCCACGCTCGTGGTGGCCGACGGCGCGCGCAGCACCGCGAGCGTCCGGCGCGCCGGCCGGCTCGCCGGCCTGCGGGCGCTCGGCGCCAGCCCGGGCGATCTCGACGGATTCGTTGCCGAGGTCCGCTGGACCCTCGACGCGATGGGCGGCGCCACCACCATCGTGCTGGCCGGTCCGGACGCGACCAGCGAGCTCGCCGCGCGCCTCGACGCCGAGCCGATCGATCGGGCGGCGTCGTGGCGCGATCCCTCCCTCGGCGCCTGCGCCCTCGCGGCGGGGCTCGCCGCCGGGCCGAGCCTCACGCTCGACGCCGCGCGCACCGCCCCGGCGCCGGCGGCGCATCGGCGCCGCGTGGTCGGCCTCGCCGCAGCGGCGGCGCTCGTCGCGGTCGCCGACCTCGCCATCGTGCGCGCGGGGCTGGGTCGGCGCGAAGCGATGCTCGCCGAGGCCACGCGGGCCACGGCGGCCGCGGCGTTGCCGGCGGGGACGCGGCTCGTCGCGCCCCGGGCGCAGCTCGAAGCGGCGGTCGGCGCCGGCACGCAGGGGCTCCGACCCGGCGCCGTGCTCGCGCTGCTGCGCGAGCTCAGCCAGCGCGTCCCCGCGAGCGTGCACCTGGACCTCGACGAGCTGACGCTCGACGGCGACGTGCTGCGGCTGCACGGCCGTGCCGAGGGCTTCGAGGCGATCGACGTCCTGCAGCGGGCGCTCGCCGCGGCCCCGGGCCTGCGCGACGTCGCGGCCGAGGATTCGCGCGCGACGGTCGACGGGCGTGGCGTCGAGTTCGCGCTCCGGGCGACCTGGGGACCCAGCGTGGGGGCGCCGTCGTGACCGCGCAGCTGCGCGGCTGGCTCGCGACACGCAGCGAGCGCGAGCAGCGGCTGCTCGCGGTCGCCGCTGCGCTCGCGCTGGGCTCCGCCGCGCTGCTCGCCGTCGCCGCCGTCCGCGCCGACCTCGCCGCCCGCCGGGCTCGCGTGGTTGCGCTCGAGCGCGAGCTCGCCGCCGTCCGCCGGCTCGCCGCGACGCTCGGGCAGGACGGCCGCGCCGCCGCCGGCAGGCCGTCGACGCTGGCGCGCCTGCAGGCCGCGGCCGACGCAGTCGGCCTCGGCGAGCGCATCGCGGCCATGACGCCCGCGGCGGACGGGAGCACGACCGACGACCGCGTGAGCCTGCGGATCGCCGGCGCGTCCCTGGCCGACACCGTCGGCCTCCTGCACGCGCTCGAAACGGAGGAGCCGGCGATCGGCGTCGCGCGCTTCGCCCTCCGCAAGCACCCCGACGACGCGACGCGCTTCGATCTCGTGCTGGAAGCCACGCAGCGCCGCCCCACGCCGTGACGCGCCGCCGCCTCGCCATCGCCGGGCTCGTCGTCGTCGCGTTCCTCGCCGGTGTCGCGATCACGTTCCCCACCGAGGCGGTGGTACGCGCCATGGTCGCCCGGGTGCCGCTGCCGGACCAGATGCAGGTCTCGTTCGCAAGCGCGCATCTGCGCCCGGACGGCCTGCGCCTGGACGACGTTCACCTGACGCGTCCCGACGGCTCGAACGCGTTCGACGCCGACTGGCTCCGACTGCGCCCGTCCCTGCTGGGTCTCTGGCGCGACCGCACGGGGCGGCCGTGGTCGGTCGCGCTCGCGACCTGCCAGGGGCGGATCGAAATCGAGGTCGGCGCCGAGGGCGCGACGACGCCGATCAGCGTGGTGCTCACCGACGTCGAGCTCGCGACCTGCATCCCGTACGTCGCGCCGCGGGTCGACGCGTACGGGCGCGTGAACGGCGCCGTGCACGCTCGCGTCGGGGGGCGCGACCCGACATCGGGCGACGGAGCATTCGAGATCCGCGGCGCGGCCTGGCACCCGGGCGGCGGACTCGAGGACCTCGTGATCCGCGCCGACGCCGCGACCCTGCGCGGCCGTCTCGCCGATCGCCGCTTCGAGCTCGAGACGATCGAGGCCTCGAGCGAGGACTTCCGCGCGACCGGGCGCGGCAGCATCCGCTTCGTCACGCCGACGAACGACAGCGTGCTCGACCTGCGCCTCAGCGTCACGCCCGGCCACACCATGCCGCCGACGCTGCGCCGCTGGTTCGACGGCGTGCCGGGCGCAGCGCCCGACGCACAGGGCACACGCACGCTGCGCCTGCAGGGAACGATCGGCAACCCGCGCCTCGTCGCGGCGGGCAGGCTCGAATGACCCGGCGGCGCGGCTTCACGCTCGTCGAGGTCGTGGTGGCGGTCGCGGTCCTCGCCACGGCGGGCGTCGCGCTCCAGCGGCTGATGGTCCAGAGCGGGACGACGATCGATCACGACGTGCGCCGCGCGCGGACCCTCGTCATGGCGCGGACCCTCATGGCCGAAGCGACACTCCGCCCGCCGCCGCCCGGTCGCGAGGAGGGCGAGCGCCCGGGCGACCTGCGATTCGTGCGCGAGGTGCGGCCGACGCCGCATCCGCGCTTGCTCGAGATCCGGGTCCACGTGGCCTCGGGCGACGGCGGCGACGCGGCCGAGCTGGTGGAGATCGTCTATGCGCCGCCCGCGTGAGCGCGGTGTCGCCCTGGTCGCGGCGACGATGGCGGTCGCGGTGCTGACGGTCGTGGCCGTCGGGTTCGCCGTCACCGCCACGACCGGCGACCGGCTGGCCGCGAATGCGCTCGCGACCGTGCAGGCCGAGGCCCTCGCCCGCTCCGGCGTCGCAGCCGCGCGGGCCGCGCTGGTCGACGCGTCGGCCGCGGGCGCGCCCGACACGCTCGCCTCGCCCTGGGCGCTTCCGCTCGAGCCGCAGGCGCTCGGCGCCGGCACGGTGCAGGTCGAGGTCGTGGACGAAGCGCGGCGCCTCGATCTCAACGCGGTGCCCGACGCGCTGCCCGCGCTGCTGTCGCGCCTGGGCCTCGATCCGCTCGTCGCCGACGCGATCCTCGACTGGACCGACGCCGACGACGTCGCGCGGCCGCACGGCGCCGAGCGCGCGTGGTACCGCGCACAGCAGCCGCCGCGCGGGGCCGCCAACCGCCCCCTCGCGACGGTCGGCGAGCTCTTGCTCGTGCGCGGCATCGACGAGCGCATGCTCGCGCGCCTGCGCCCGTTCGTCACCGCGGCGGGCGAGGACGGCGTCAACCCGAACACCGCGCCGCCCGAAGTCCTGTTCGCGGTCTGGCCCGACCCGTCGCGCGTCGGCGAGATCACGGCGGCGCGAGCCCGCGGACCCGTCGAATGTCAGGACCTTCCGCATTGCACGACCACCAGCCGGAGCTACACGGTGCGCAGCACGGGGACGGTGGGGGGCGCGCGGCGCACGATCGCGGCCCTCGTCCGCGTGCTTCCTTCCGTTGACACCGAGATCGACGGCTGGACGTGGGAGATGGCGGAGCCGCCCTGAGCGTCATGGAACCGTCGGCCGGCGGCGCTCGCGTGACACGGCCGGCTATGTGGCTCGCGTAGGGGATTTCCCCTACCGGCGAGCGCCGGCGCGGGCGCAGGCGGACGGAAGATCCCGGGTTGCCGGGGCGATCGGGCTTCGCCGGGTGGAACCGCCCTTGCACTCCCGCCCGGGGCGCTCCGCTCGCGCGGGGAGCCCCTTCCTCCATGGAGCCCCGGACCCCAGCCCCGCGCGCCCGCGATCGCCGATTGCTCGCCCCGCTCGGCCGTCGCCTGGCGCTCGCCATCCTGGCGATCGTGCTCTCGCTCGGGAGCGCGTCCGCCGCGACGACGACGATTCCGGGCACCCCGATGACGATCGTCCTGCTCGACACGCAGGGCGGACGTCATCAGGTCCGCTGGAACGGCGTCCGCCAGATCTATCCGAACAGCGACACCGCGGCCGACTCCGGCATCACGCTCTTCTTCAACGGGACGAGCTACGGCTTCTCGGGCAACGCCACCGGAGGCGTCGTCGGCGCGAACACGTTCGGCGTCTCGTCGCAGACGGGGCTGCTCGGCACGGGCACGCTCGCCGATCCGTGGCGCGTGACGACGGTGCTCACCGGCGGCGCCACCGTGACGGTGACGCAGACCGTCTACTACGTGCAGGGCGACGGCTTCGCGACGGTGAAGTGGGTGGTGCTGAGCACCGCGAACTATCCGGGAGCGCGCCTCTTCCACGCGGTCGACTCGTTCCCGCAGGGTCAGGACCGCGGCTACGGCGCCTTCAACGCCGCCTGCTCGAGCGTGAGCGTCTCGTCGCCGCAGGTGGGTCCCAACTTCTTCAGCGAGTGGACCCCGATCACGCCTGCGTCGGCATATCGCGAGGTACTCTACTCGACGGGCTGGAACGCCGTCCGAGCGGGCACGCTCAACAACACCGTCGACGCCACCTGGCACGACGCGTTCATGGCGCTGCAGTGGACCTTCGACCTCGCGGCCGGCGTGCCCACCACGATCTATCAGAAGATGGCGTTCGGCAGCTCCGCCTGCAGCACGCCGAACACGCCGCCGGCGTACCTGAGCCCGCCCACGGTCGCCGTCGCGGCCAGCGCGACGCCGAACCCTGCGACAGGGACGACCACCGCGCTCAGCGTCCTCGGCGCGGACAACCTCGCCGAGAGCACGCTCACCTACACCTGGGCCGTCACCTCGGGCCCCTCCGGCGTCGCCTTCAACCAGAACGGCACCAACGCCGCGAAGAACGCCACCGCGACCTTCACGCAGGCGGGCACCTACACGTTCCAGGTGACCATCACCGACCAGGACGCGCTCACCGTCACGAGCTCGGTCGTGGTGGTGGTCCAGCAGACGGCCTCGACGGTCACCGTGTCGCCTGCGAGCGCGGCCATCGATCCGCACGCGACCCAGGCGTTCTCGGGCTCGCTCCGCGACCAGTTCGGCAACGCGATGGCGTCGCAGCCCCCGGCGTACAACTGGATGGTCTCGGGCGGCGGCTCGATCGATGCCACCGGCGTCTTCACCGCCGGTGGCAACGGCGGCGGGCCGTTCACCGTCACCGCGACGGATCCGGGCTCGTCCGCTTCCGGCACCGCGGCGGTGACGATCGCGAACGACGCGCCGACGATCTCGGTCGCCGCGAGCGCGACGCCGAACCCCGCCACTGGGACGAGCACCGCGCTCTCCGTGCTCGGCGCCGACGACGGCGGCGAGAGCCACCTCACCTACACCTGGGCCGTGACCGCGGGTCCGGCCGCCGTCGGCTTCAGCCCGAACGGCACCAACGCGGCCAAGAGCTCGACGGCGACGTTCGCGCAGGCCGGCACCTATACCCTCCAGGCCACCGTCACCGACGAGGACGGCCTCACGGTCACGAGCTCGGTGGTGGTCGTCGTCAGCCAGACCGCCACGAGCGTCACCGTCGCGCCCGCCAGCGCCACCGTCGATCCCAACGCGACGCAGGCGTTCGGCGCCACGGTCTTCGACCAGTTCGGCGCGGCCCTCGCCGTGCAGCCCGCGGTGACGTGGATGGTCTCCGGCGGCGGCTCGATCGACGCGGCTGGCGTGTTCACGGCCGGGGGCAACGGCGGCGGCCCGTTCACCGTCACCGCGACGGCGTCGGGCCACTCCGGCACGGCGAGCGTCACGATCGCGAACGACGCCCCGACGATCGCC
>DATJZY010000178.1 GCA_035577985.1 Candidatus Eisenbacteria bacterium | reverse complement strand
CGGGTTCAGGAACTTGTTGCTGTGCCAGCTGGTCGCGAGCGGACCCGTCTCGGACTCGCCGTCCCCCACCATCACGACGCTGATCAGATCCGGGTTGTCGTAGACGGTCCCGTACGCATGCGAGACGCTGTAGCCGAGCTCCCCGCCCTCGTGGATGCTGCCCGGTGTTTCGGGCGTGGCGTGGCTGCCGATCCCGCCCGGGAAGGAGAACTGCTTGAAGAATCGCTGCATTCCGGCCGCGTCTTCGCTCTTGTCCGGGTAGATCTCCGAATATGTCCCCTCCAGATAGGCATGCGAAAGGACCGCCGGCGCTCCGTGCCCGGGGCCGGAGATGAAGATTGCGTTCAGGTCGTACTTGTTGATCAGGCGGTTGAAGTGGGTGTAGACGAAAGACTGGCCTGCGTCCGAGCCCCAATGGCCGAGTAGCCTCGGCTTGGTGTGCGCGAGCTCCAGCGGCGTGCGGAGCAACGGGTTGTCCTTGAGGTACAGCATCCCCAGGCTCAGATAGAGGCTGGCCCGCCAGTACGCGTCGATCTTGCGCAGCTCGTCCGCGTCGAGCGGGCTCCCCTTGATCGTCGAACGCGCCTTGCCGTACGCAGAGATCGCGTCGTCGGGATGAACGGCCGAGGACCTGGGCGCAAACCGGGTGGTCATGTTCCTGAACCTCTCATGCGGGTGACTGGACCGTTGCAGTTGCTGTCGACGGTACGCCCCGTATCGCGCGCAGCAGGTCGAGCTGCGGCAAGAAGAGTCGCTCGACGATCTCACCCCAGGCGTAGCGCCGGGCCGTGGCACGAGCTTCGCGGCGGATGGACTTCGCCTCGGCGGGGTTGGCCTTGAGTCGCCGGAAGAGTCCGAAGAACTCGCGCGGGTCCGATGTCTGGAGCACCAGCGCATTGCGGCCGGGCACGGCGTACTCTTCGCCCGAGATCCCGGTGCAAGCGATTCCGCCCGCGGCCATCGTCTCGAGACCCACCAGGCCGAAGGGCTCGTGCCCGCTGTTGGCGAGCACGACATCGGCTCCGCGGAACAGCACCCGTCGGACCTCGGCACCGATGGGTGCCTTGAGGTGCACGATGTCGGCGTCGCTCACACCGCGCAGTCCGTCGAGGAGTCCTTCCACTCCGTTGGCACCGCCATCGCGATCGACGATGCGTAGACCCATTGCGCGTGCCGCCGCGAGCACGTCGTTCCCGTGGGCCTCGGCTCCGCCGCGAGCCAGCAGCAGCGGTCGCTGCCGCTGCCGCTTGAGCTCGCAGACGATCTCCAGGGCGCCGAGCCAACGCTTGTCGGGATCGAAGCGAGCGACCTTCGCCAGCACCGTCCGTCCTCGCAGCCGGCGCTGCATCACCCCGACGCCAGCCCGACTCGGCGACAGGAAGGCGTCTGTAGAGAGACCGTTCGGGATCACGATGGGGTCTACGCCCGCCTTCTTCATCCTCTGCCTCATGTAGCGGCTCACGGTCGTGATGATCGACGCCTCGGTGAGCCGGCCCCAATCGATTCGGTCGAAGCCAAACACGTTATTGGCATTCCAGAGGATGCTCGCGCGTTCGCGGAATCCCTCTCGACGTAGCAGCCAGTCGAGATGAAGGACCGCGTCGACCGTGTGCCACTCTTCGGCGAGGATGACGGCGTGGCGGCCGGCAAGGTGCAGTCCGAGGACCTCCAGCAAGGAGGGCGGCAGCGAAGCAGCGAAGTCGTTGCGCTTGCCCTCCTCGCCGTCGTAGACGCCGCCGGGGTGGTAGCGGCTGATCCACTGGCACCAACGGTGGAGGTGAAGCCGGCCGCGCGACTCGTAGCCGGGGAGTGAAGGGTCGCCGACGAACCACAGGTGCGTCTCGAATCCGAGTCCGGCCAGCGTCTGCGCGAGACCGTCGATCCGGCTCGCGATCCCGCCTGCACGGGAATAGCCGTCCGGCCCTTCGAAGGAGAGGAGGTGGAACTGCATCGGGTAATTCCGATCTCGGCCTTCGCTTCGTTCTAGATCGCATCGCGCACGATGGGCAGGTGAAGTCGGGCAAGTGTTCCCCTACCCCGCGAGGCGTCTATCTGGGATCCACTGTTCGCCGTCGGCGCCCCGCCGCACGTCTGATCGAGCGGGTACTCGACCGAGCAGGCGAGGCGCCCGAGGCTCGCGACGCCGATGTCGGGAAAGAAAGCGTCGACGTAATCGGGGATGCAAAGGCCGACACCTTCATTGGAACAATCGCTTCGCTGCCTCATCACGCTCGCCCTTTATCCGCTGGTTGGCACTCGTCCGTGCTGCGGCGTCGCGCAGAGCGGCAAGCCATGGCGACCGGCATTGCATCGAGCATGCCGAGGTTCGCGGCCCTCCAAGGACGACGCGCAGCGCGCCTTGCCCACAGCAAGCGAGCCACCGTGACGCTGACGCGCCCAAATTTCGGCGCGTCGGCGGGAGATCGGGCTGCCTGCGTGCGCCGACCGGCACGGAAGAGCCCACCCAATGATGTGTCGTTGGCCACGCGAGCCGCTCAGCAGAGGGGACCCTGACCGGAATCGTCTGCCAAGTGACCCGCTCAGCCGACTGGTGAAGCGACGGCGTCGACCCGCGGTGTCGTGCGCGTCGCTTCGCTACCGGCGGTCGGGGTTCCCGCCTGTTACGCGTCGACGGGCGCTTCCCCAACGAGAGGAGGCGCCGTCAGGCGTGCTGCGACGCGGCCCTCGACGAACTGCTCGCAACCATCGACCGAACAGATCGGCTGCGATCCCGTGGCCCTGATGCACGTCTGTGGCAGAGCAGGCGATCGCGCGCTTCGAGTCCGCAACCGATCGGCGGACATCCGGGACGAGGCGGTTGGTCGCGGCGGGTTTCGATCGCGCGCGGCGCGGCTACGAGGAGTGAGCGAATCGTGTCGAAGTGCCACACACGACGCGGTAGCGAGGACGATCGCAGCGCTCTCACCGGCGGTCCGCAAGAGCGCTCGTCGATAGCGCCACGTCGAGAGAACACGGGCAGGGCTTACCGTGCCCTCGTCTCGACCGTAGACGTGCGATTCCGAGAGCTCCAACGAGGCAATTCCACCAGACGCCGGCTCCGCGCGGATCACCACCGGCCCGGCGACGCCGCCTCTGGATCAGCCAGCCGCCTCTCACGGGCGGGGTCGAACGACTCCAGGGTCCCGAACGAGTTCGTGGTCGTCGGGCCAGCGCCGCACCAGCTCGCGCTGCTCGAGGTCGGCACAGATCTCCGGGTGGTGCAGCCGCAACGTCTCCCACGCCATCGACCAGAGCGCCTCACTCACGGTGCGGCCGGGGTTGCCGAGGTTGAGCCAGGGCTTCCGTCCGATCATCCAGTGCACGCCGAAGCTGTGGGGCAGGTCCATGCGCATGGAGTTGAAGCGCGGATCGATCGCGGTCCACGCGTCCTGGAGATCCACCTGGAGAAAGTGCTGCTCCGGGAAGCCGTAGCGGATGCCGAGATCGTGGAGCCGCCGGTGACGCGGACCCCATTCGGACATCGGCCGCTGGATGCGCGCGACCATGTCCTCGAAGCGCGCGCGATCGGGCTCGATGACGAGCAGGCCCCCGTTGATGCCGCCGGTGACGTCGTCGTCCGACGTAGGCTCGAGGATCGTCGGCGGCACGGGCTCGCCGTGCCGGATCCCGTGCATGTGTCGGACGTATGCGTACTGGCTCGTGGCATCGACGCTCTCGATCACCGCCGCCGGCGCCGCCACCGTGAAGAGATGATCGAAGCAGCGGAGCGGCAGCAAGTCCGCATCGACGAAGTTGACCCGCGCGTAGGGAAGCAGCTGGGCATCGAAGATGTGGAGCTTCGTGTACACGTACTGGTAGTTCTCGGACAGGAGGTCGGTCGGGTAGGAGCTCGGATGGGCACGCAGGCGCGGCACCAACAGCACGCGATCGTAAATTCGAGCGAGCATGTCGCGCGCTCGATCCGGCACCGCCTCGTCCACCAGACACACGAGAGCGGCGCCACTCTGGACATGCCAGCGAAGCGCCGCCCCGACGACGAGACATCCGGGCAGGTAGGCCTCGCCCGCCAGAAGCAGCGTCACGTGCGCGTAGCGGTCGGGCGCGAGATCGGCAGGCACGCGGGTGAAGACGCGGGGGTCGATGCCAGGATCGACGATGTCGCCTTCGTGATCGACCAGCAGCAGCTCGCCGGCCAGCCCGCGCGCGAGCCGGCGGATCGCCGTCTGCTGGCTGAACCGAGCGAGCACTCGAGCGGCGGCGCCTTCTGAAGCGTGAGGCTCGGTGGATGTCACGGAATGCCCTCCTGATCTCGCCGCCGCCGTGGTGGTTCGGCGCGATCTGTTACTTCGCATTCAGTCGAGCAAGCACTCGATCGGGCAGCCGCGGAACGCGCCGCGCAGCCGAATCCTGCCGGAACGAAGCAGAGCGCGAACCGCGACGACGACTTCACGGTCGTCGGACGTGACCTCGCGCACGCTCCAGACGAGATCCAGCAGCGTCGTGTCGATCACCTCGACGGCGCCCCGTTTCGCCTCGACTGCGGATGCTGACGCCACCATGTGACCTCCGTCGCTGCCGGAGTCATCCAGCATCTTTCATGCCAGCGTAAGGAGAGGTCCATCGAAGACGAGATTCGAAGAGACGGCGAGCAGGTGCCGAAAACACCCTTGTGTGGCCACCGTTTCCAAGTTGGCTATTCAACGAGACCGAGAGCCAACCCGAGCGACTCGCGCCGAAATATCGGCAGCTCCTCCGTGCCGCAGCTTGGCGCGCCGTCGCGACGTAGCGGAGAGCGCGTGAGCCGCGAAACCCCGTCCCTGCTCCGCTACGGCGATGCAATCCTCGGCGTCGCTGTCTGGCTCGGGGGGCGCAGGCCGGGTGTCGTGGCGGTGCTGCTGTCGCTCGTCGTGCTCCACTTCGTCTTCATCGCTCCGGTCCACCCCAGGGCGATTCCACATGGCCCTGCGTACTTCGTCGTCCTCTCGCTCCTCGCCGTCCTGATCACAGCCTCCGGTAAGGCGCGCCATCGGGAGCCCGATCCTGGACCGGGCTCCACGTTCTCCTTCCTGCTTCCCGCGGCGCCGGACGAAACCGCGTGATGGACGCCGAGCCCGTCGTCTTCGTCGTCGACGACGACGTCTCGGTCCGGCGCTCGACCGAGCGACTGGTCCGTTCGCTTGGATTCGGCGTGCGCACGTTCGCGTCGGCGCGAGAGTTCCTCGACGCGGCACCCGCCGAGAGGCCCGCCTGCCTGGTGCTCGACTTCCGCATGCCCGACCTGAGCGGACTGGACCTGCAGCGCGAGCTGACCCAGTCGGGTGTCGAGATTCCGATCATCTTCGTCACCGGACACGGCAGCATTCCGCTCACCGTGCGGGCGATGAAGGCCGGAGCGGTCGAGTTCCTGACGAAGCCCGTCCGCTCGCGCGAGCTGCTCGCGGCGATCCGCGCCGCGATCGAGCGGGATCGCGCCGCGCACCGGACGAGACGCGAAGCCGCAGCGCTGCATGAGCGCTACGAAGCGCTCACGCCCCGCGAGCGCGAGGTGATGGTGCTGGTGGCCGCCGGCCTGCTGAACAAGCAGATCGCCGGTGAGCTCTCGACCTCCGAGCGGACGATCAAGTTCCACCGCGCGCATCTGATGAAGAAGATGCGCGCCGAGTCGCTCGCGGAGCTGGTCCGCATGGCCGCCCAGCTCGGCGTCGCGCCGGACGGAGAAGCGGGACCTGTCCCAAAGGACAGCCCGAGCGCTGCACCAAAGGACAGCTAGGCGAACCCGACACGCACCCGTACTTTGGCTCCCATGACGAAGCCGGAGTCGGGCAGCGACGCGAGCGAAACCACGGTGGGCAATGCGGCAGTGCCGCTCATCGCCGTCGTCGACGACGACGCTTCGGTGCGTCAGTCGACGCACCGCCTGGTTCGCTCGTTCGGGTATCGTGCCGAGGCATTCGATTCGGGCGAGGAATTCCTGAGTTCGCCCGCGGTGCAGCAGGCCGCATGTCTGCTGCTCGACGTCCGCATGCCGGGCATGGACGGGCTCGAAGTCCAGCGCCGGCTCGCCGCGCGCGGCGCGCGCATCCCGATCGTGTTCCTGACCGGCCGCGCCAGCGACCACGAGGAGCGCAGTGCGCGCTCCGCCGGGGCCGTCGAATTCCTGCGCAAGCCAGTCGCTGAAGCGACCTTGCGGCGGGTCCTTCTAAGCGTGTTCCAGGCGGCGCAGCGTGTTGGAGGAGACAGCGATGGCGATGACCAGTGACTATCCGGGAAATCTGGGCCGTGACGTGAACGATCGAGAGCCTTGGAGAGCAGGTCCGTGGGCGATGGCGCGGCCGACGCGCCAAGGGCGCGATCTCTCTGCCTTCGACGGTGGGGGCGAAGCGGGAGATGAGCCCGCTCCGCTTGCACGCCTCGTCGGGAGCTCTGCGGCGCTCCACGCAGTGCTGGCGCGCGCGCGAAAGGTCGCCCCGACGGACTCGAACGTGCTCATCACGGGTGAGACCGGCACCGGCAAAGAGCTCCTGGCGCGCGCCCTTCACCAGGGCTCGCCGCGCGCCGCGCGACGCTTCGTGAGCGTGAACTGCGCCGCGATTCCGTCCGCGCTGATCGCATCGGAGCTGTTCGGACACGAGCGCGGCGCCTACACCGGGGCGCTACAACGCCGCATCGGACGCTTCGAGCTGGCCGCCGGTGGGACGCTGTTCCTCGACGAGGTCGGCGACCTGCCGGCCGAGACCCAGGTCGCGCTGCTCCGCGTGCTGCAGGAGCGCGAGTTCGAACGCGTCGGCGGGACGACGCCGATCCGTGCCGACGTGCGGATCGTGGCCGCCACCAACTGCGACCTCGGGCAAGCCATCGCGGCCGGGACGTTCCGCAGCGATCTCTACTACCGCCTCGCCGTGTTCCCGCTCGAGATGCCGCCGCTGCGCGAGCGCGAAGGGGACGTCCGCTTGCTCGTCGAGCACTTGGTCGAGCGCTGCGCGCGACGCGTCGGCAAGACGTTCTGCAGCATCTCGAAGGCGACCCTCGAGCTGTTCGAGGCGTATCCGTGGCCCGGCAATGTGCGCGAGCTGCAGAACATCGTGGAGCGCTCGGTGATCGTATGCGAGTCCGACGTGTTCCGCGTCGACGAGAGCTGGCTCGCGAACGGCACCGCGCCGAGCGAGTCCGCTCCGGCG
>DATJZY010000177.1 GCA_035577985.1 Candidatus Eisenbacteria bacterium | reverse complement strand
GGCGGCACCGCGTGCAGCACGTAGCGCAGCTCGCGGCGCGCGCGCATGAGCTTGCGCCAGCCGTGGCCGGTGACGTTGGCGAGGTAGTGGACGTCGATTCCGGCCTCGAACAGGTCGCGCACGACCGGCGGATAGAGCACGGTCGGCGCCAGCAGCGCTTCGCCGTACGCGGTCCCGTCGCCGATGTCGGTCGCGTAGCCCCGCGGGAGCGCGTCGGCGATCCGCCGCGCCAGCGTGAGTCCGTTCGCATGGATTCCGCTGGACGCGAGCAGCACGATCGCGTCGCCCGGCGCCAGGCGATCGCCGAGGACGAGACGACTCTTCGGCCGCACGACACCGACGCAGGCACCACCCAGGTCGATCGTGCCGGGTGCGATGATGCCGCTCAAGGCCGGCGTCTCCCCGCCGCCCCAGGTGGCGCCGCAGGCTTCGCACGCAGCGGCCCAGCCACGCACGAGGTCGCCGGCGCGCTCGCGGTCGTCGAACCAGCTCGACGCGCCGACCGCCCAGTAGGCCGTGACGACCTGCGGCTCGGCGCCGACCACGACGACGTCGTTCACGATCATCGCGACGGTGTCGCGCGCGAGCGTGTCGTAGTACGTCCTGCCCCCGACCGATCGCATCGCGTCGGCGACCAGGTTCTTGGTGCCGAGGCCCTCGATCACGAACGCGCGGTACGCGTCGGGCTCCTCCCACACGTACGCGCTCTCGCCGCGGCTGCCGGGCACCTCGGCCAGGCCGAAGCGCGCGAGCTGGCCCGCCGTCGACGCGGCGGCGCGTTGCGCGAGGACCTTGGCGGGATCGAGCGACCCGTAGTCGACGCCGCTCCCGCTGTACGAGAGCGGCGGCGTCGCGGGCTGTTTTCGACCCTTCACCCGAGCCGTTTCGCGAGCGCCTGGCGCTGCTTCTCCATCTCGCCCGGCAGGCGGCCGTCGAACTTGGAGAAGAACTCGCCGACGCTCTGGGCCTCGGCGCGCCAGTCGTCCTTCGACACGGAGAGCAGCTCCGCCATGGCCGCGTCGCTGACCTCGATGCCGGCGCGGTCGATGCCGCTGCGGCCGGGCAGCATGCCGATCGGCGTCTCGACGGCATCGCCCTTGCCGGCGCACCGCTCGAGCACCCAGCGCAGCACGCGCATGTTCTCGCCGAAGCCCGGCCAGATGAACTTGCCCTCGGGCGTCTGGCGGAACCAGTTGACGTGGAAGATCCGCGGCGGCTTCGGCACGGCGGTGCCCATGTGCAGCCAGTGGCCGAAGTAGTCGGCCATGTTGTAGCCGCAGAACGGCAGCATGGCCATGGGATCGCGTCGCACGACGCCGACCGCGCCCGACTGCGCGGCGGTCGTCTCGGAGGCGACCGACGCCCCGACGTACACGCCGTGCTTCCAGTCGAACGACTCGAGGACGAGTGGCGCCGTGCGCGCGCGCCGTCCGCCGAAGATGAAGGCCGAGATGGGAACGCCGCGTGGGTTCTCCCACTCGGGCGAGATCGACGGGCACTGGCGTGCCGGCGACGTGAAGCGGGAGTTCGGATGCGCCGCCTTCTCCGTCGAGCCCTTCTTCCACGACTGACCGCGCCAGTCGGTCAGGTGCTCCGGCACCTCGCCGTCGATCCCCTCCCACCACGGACAGCCGTCGTCGGTGACGGCGACGTTGGTGAAGATCGAGTTCGCCCGCAGCGTGTCCATCGCGTTCTTGTTCGTCTTCGACGACGTGCCGGGCGCCACACCGAAGAAGCCGGCTTCGGGGTTGATCGCCCACAGACGGCCGTCGGGACCGGGGCGGAGCCACGCGATGTCGTCGCCGACCGTCCACACCTTCCAGCCCTTCTGCGCGGCGGGCGGGATCAGCATGGCGAGGTTCGTCTTGCCGCAAGCCGACGGGAACGCCGCTGCGACGTAGTGCGTCTCGCCCTCGGGGCTCTGCAGGCCGAGGATCAGCATGTGCTCGGCGAGCCAGCCTTCCTCGCGCGCCTGGACGCTCGCGATGCGGAGCGCGAAGCACTTCTTGCCGAGGAGCGCGTTGCCGCCGTAGCCCGAGCCGATCGACCAGATCTCCTTGGTGTCCGGGAAGTGGCAGATGAAGCGGCGCTCGGGCGACAGGTCGCCGAGCGAGTGCAGGCCGCGGACGAAGTCCGGGCTGCTGCCGAGCTGCTTCGCGGCCGCGTCGCCCATGCGCGTCATGATGCGCATGTTGGCGACGACGTACGGGCTGTCGGTGATCTCGATGCCGACCTTGCTGAGGGGCGAGCCGAGCGGGCCCATGACGTACGGGATCACGTACATGGTGCGGCCCTTCATGGCCCCGTCGTAGAGCGCGCCGACCTTCTTCTTGGCCTCGCCCGGCTCCATCCAGTTGTTGGTCGGGCCGGTGTCGTCCTTCTGCTTCGAGCAGATGAAGGTGAGGTGCTCGGTGCGCGCGACGTCGCTCGGGTCGCTGCGGTGCAGGTAGCAGTTCGGGTACTTCCCTTCGTTCAGCCGATGGAGGGTGCCCGAGGCGAGCATACCGTCGATCAGGCGGCGGTTCTCGGCCTCCGACCCGTCGACCCACTGGATGTCGGCGGGCTTGGTGAGGGCTGCGACGTCGTCGACCCAACTCTTGAGCGCGGTGTTCACGATGAACCTCTGAGACGGTGGGGATTCGGTTGCCGGGGGCGCGGAGTGTAACCGTGCCCGACGGCTTTGAGCAAATGATCGGTGGCGAGGGAATTCAAGCGGTTGGAAGTCTCGCGACGGCCGACCACACGAGCGCTGTGCCGAATGCGGCCTCCCACACCAGGCCGACCCACCCCATGACGCCGGGGTTGCCGTCGATCGAGATGCCGAGTGTACGCCCGGCGCAGAGGCCGAGCCAGAGGAGCCCCGCCATGAGGAGCGCGGAGCGCTTGCCCGGGGGATCGATCGCGCCCCAGAGGGTGAACGCGCCCAGCACGGTGAAGAGCCCGCCGTAGACGGCACGCGCCTCCGAGAGGGCGGGTGCAGGCTGCGTCGGGACGAGCGGCGCGAAGCCGACGAACGTCATCGCACGCTCGGGCGACGCGAGCCCGCCCAGACCCATCGCAACGGTGATGGCGCCGAGGACGCCGGCGACGACGCGAGGATTCATCCGTATGCCTCCATGTCCAGGGCGCGTCCGATGAGCGTGTGCGAGGTGGCCGATTCGATGCGCACGGTGACCAGCGCGCCCGGCGCGGCCGGACCGGGCAGGACGACGGTCCGGAAGTCGGGCGACTTCCCGATGGCCCAGCCCGCTGGACGCTTCGCGGCCCCCTCGACCAGCACCTCGACGTCGTGCCCGATCTGGGCCCGGTTGCGCTCGCTCGAATGTCCTTCCTGGAGCGCGATCAGACGCTGGAGCCGGCGGGCCTTGTCGATCTCGGAGACGTCGTCGTCCCACTTGAACGCGCGCGTGCCCTCGCGCGGCGAGTATTTGAAGAGGAAGGCCGAGTCGTAGCGAACGCGCTGCATGAGGTCGCAGGTCGCGGCGAAGTCGGCGTCGGTCTCGCCGGGGAAGCCGACGATGACGTCCGTCGAGAGCGCGATGCCGGGTAGGCGCGTCCGCAGCCGGTCCACCAGCCGCTCGTAGTCGGCGACGGTGTAGTCGCGCGCCATCCGCGCGAGCACGGCGTCCGAACCCGACTGCACCGGAAGATGGAGCTGCGGCATCACGGCGTCGCACTCCGCCATTGCCGCGATCACGTCGTCCGACATCTCGGCCGGATGCGGCGAGGTGAACCGGATCCGTCGCAGGCCCGGGACCGCCGCCATCTCGCGCAGCAGGCGCGCGAAGTCCCAGTCGTCGCACCGGTACGCGTTGACGGTCTGCCCGAGCAGGACGACCTCGCGCGCGCCCGCGTCGACCGCCGCGCGCACCTGCTCCAGGAGCACGGGGCCGGAGAGGCTGCGCTCCCGGCCGCGCACGTAGGGCACGATGCAGAAGGTGCAGAAGCGATCGCACCCGCGCATGATCGTCACCCACGCCCGCACACCACCTTCGCGTGCGATCGGGAGGTCGGCGTAGGTCTCGTCGGGGTCGAGACGCAGCCCCAAGTGGGGATCCGTGTCGCCCGCGTCGAGAAGCGCCGGGAGATGCCGGTAGCCGTCGGGTCCGACCAGGAGGTCGACCTGCGGCGCGCCGTCGCGCAGCTTGTCGCGCAGGTGCTGCGCCATGCAGCCGGTGACGCCGATGCGGACCGACGGCCGCGTCGTCTTGTAGCGCCCGAGGTCACCGAGCCGGCCCAGCACGCGCGCCTCGGCGTGCTCGCGGATCGCGCACGTGTTGAGCAGGATGACGTCGGCGGCGTCGGGAGCGTCGACCCGCTCGTAGCCGTGCCGCCCCAGCGTGCCGAGGATCAGCTCCGTGTCGGCCACGTTCATCTGGCAGCCGTACGTCTCGATGTAGACCGTGGGCACGGAAAGGCGACTCTTAACCGGGGTCCCCCGGCCGAGCAACCCGCGCCAGGTCCGTAGTCGCGACGAGGCTGGGAATGGTGACGTGCCTTCGATCCCGGACGTTGGCCACCCCTTTTCCCCCGGCTCGCGCGGACGTCACGCTCTGCTTGTATTCCCCAGAACGACGCCGGGGCGGGATCGACGATGCGCGGACCAGGCGTTTCCCTCCCAGCACCGGCTCTCGCAGACGCTGCGATGGCGGCGTTTGCACCACCTCGGCGGTCGCGTAGAGCTGCCGTTGGAAGGAGGTCCCCATGGTGAGCATCCGCGGCGTGTACGAGGTCGCCATCAAGGTGCGCGACCTGAAGGCAGCCGAGCCGTTCTATCGCGACGTGCTCGGCTTCGAGGTCGGGCTGCGCGACGCGCGCCGTCCATGGGTCTTCATGCGCGCCGGCACTGACGGCATGATCGTCCTCCAGGAGCAGGCCGACGTGCCGCAGCAACACTTCGCGTTCACCGTGACCGAGGGCGACATCGCCGTCGCCGCCGCCGAGCTCCGCCGCCGCGGCATCGCCATCGAGGGCCCCATGGTGCACGAGTGGATTCCCGCCAAGTCGCTCTACTTCGCCGACCCGGATGGACACGACGTCGAGCTGTGCGCACCGCTGCCGCGCCGATGACCGAGGCCGCCGAGGCGGACGTCCCTCATCCGGCGCCGCTTCCATAAGGGCGCGTGAGTATCTCGAGGAAGTGCCCGTCGGGATCCTCGAAGTACACCCCTCGCCCTCCGTCGTCCCGGTTGATCTCGCCGCGCCGCGTCCGTGCGGGGTCCGCCCAGTACTCGAGCCCGTGCTCTCGGATGCGGCCGAAGATCGCGTCGAAGTCGGTCTCACCCACCAGGAAGGCGTAGGGCTGCCGGGCGATCTCGCCGTCCGCCTCGTGGAAATCGTCCTTCCGGAGGCCTCTCTTGTCCCGCAGCAGCCCACGAAGACGGGGTGCCATGACCGCCGAGCCGGCCGCGGCGTTCAAGTGCCGACCCGAGGCCACGGCTCGGGTCGGGGCCGGACGCGTAGGCTCGACGTCCGGCGGCGCGCGAGGAGGGTGCGATCGATCGTGACGCCCGTTTCACCGCCGCCAACGCAGACTGGACCCTTCCGGCCGCGGAATAGCGTCGCCGGCAGGTTCATCGCCGCCGCCGGCGCCGGAGCAGCCGCAGGTCGCCTTGGTCGTGGATGAACATCATGGCGCGCACGCTGATCGCACCGAGCAGGAAGATGATCACGACAGAGAGCGCGAGATCGACGGTGGTCAGATAGAAGAGATTCCCTGGCGTGAGGATGGCCCGGATGCCCCACACGCCGAGCGCAGCCCGGACACGCGACGAAGTTCACGCTGAACCGATTCCGACCGTGGTCGGCTGAGCCGTTCGCGACCGTGGAGTTGTTCGGTAAGTGAAGATTGGGTTGCCGCTGCCGCGTTTCGCGCGCAGCCCCATCTTCTTTCTCGGCCTGGCCGCGCTTCAGGTGCATCTGGGCGGCGGGCACATCCTCGCTTCGTTCCGCACGGGCGTGACGTGGACGGACATTTGGAAAGGCTTCGGGGCCATGGCCGGCGCGTACTACTTCCTGGCCCTTTGGCTACGTACACGCTGGCGCGTTTCGTCTTCGCAGTGACGATATGGCGCAGCTGAAGAGTCGTTTCACCCTCTTGGCGCAAGGCCTGCGGAGGGCCCATACTCAACCGGGGTTCCCCCGCCGAGCAACCCGCGTCAGACCAGGCCCAGGGCGAAGCGAACGGCGCGATCGACCGCCACCATCTTGCCCGGTTCGAGCGCCGTGATGCGTCTCGTGAGGATCTGCTTGGGGATCGTCGTGATGGTATCGAGGTTGGCGGCGCAGGCTCTGGGCAGCCCGTCGGACCGACCGAGCGGAACTTCCGAGGGAATGCCGCGGACCCGCGCGGTGACGGGAGCGACCGTCACCAGCTCA